>DAOVMD010000229.1 GCA_030630935.1 Candidatus Mcinerneyibacteriota bacterium
ACTGTTGTTTGCGAAAGCAAACAATACCCCAGGCTACGCATTTTTTTCATAGTTACCATAAATGGCTATAAACAAAAGCAAACAATATAAATAAGCCAATTACAAGTCTCTTCCAAGTCTCCCGATACGTGGAATTTATCCCGAATTCACTTCGGGGCTATACGGGATCTACTCCCTACGGTTGCTGACCTGCTTTATAATTCTTTTTTTTGGTTTTTTGAGTTCTCTTAAGTTCTCGTTAGTTCCCTGTTAAAAATCTTTTCTTTTTGTCATTGAGAAGTATCCCCAAAATCGAGGTTTGCCAAATAACACAAGATTAAATCTCCCAAGGTAAATCTCTCCTGCTTTAATATATCTGACCTCATCCCTGATTATATTAGATAAAAATGAATTTTCTTTACTGTCATAATTGATAACTACTACTTTAAGCTCCGGAAACTTTATACATTTTTTCTCTTCAAGAAAAAAATTACCCCAATTATTTTTTTTTAACAGGATATTATTACCAAATATCCCTCCAGGTGTTTGCTTGAAAACTTTCCGGTGTTTCATCCATCTTAACGTCGGTGTAATGGTTAACATATCAATATAGAATTGTCCTGATGAAAAATCTTTTACCTTTGCAGGTGTAGAATTCTGAAATAATTGATCAAGTTTCTTATTATTCCTGGGTAGTTTCATCTCTTTATTTGTTTATATTATTATAAAGTAAAATAGATAAAATGTCAATAAAAATATCGAGATTGAGTTTCGTTATTTTTTGAGATTTACAGTAGCGCTTTTTGACAATGCAGGTCTTGACAAAATATGAAAATTATGATATAATTCAAACACTTCAAATAATAAAGGTGGCCCCATCGTCTAGCGGTTAGGACATCGGATTCTCAGTCCGACGGCAGGGGTTCGATTCCCCTTGGGGCTACCAATTGTTTCCTTCGGAAACAACAGTATCAAGACCGAGACTTCAGAGCGAGACTGTATTAAATGCTCACAATACTTAGTCTCAATCTCATTCTCAATCTCAATCTGTAATTACTCATACTGGGGATTAGGGTGCCGGCCTATGACCTATGACTCGAAATTAATTTTTCTACATATTATTTGGATTAAAATAATTCATAAGATTTTGCTTTAATCTGCTGTTAGATGTTTTCATCTCAAAAAACTTATTCAAAAATATATAATCAATACGATGAAATTGCAGCGATGCTGCATGCAATGATTAAAAGCGATAAATTTCATGAAAGATAAAATTACATCGGGAAATCGGTACTTTTACTGGGAAGATTAACCTTTATACCTTATTTTTCTATTTGGCATGTTATTTATTACTTGACAAAAATTATATTTAATTGTATAATATGCAAAGAGATTTAAAAATATGTACGTCCATACCGAACAATTGATCGGTATTTACGTACAAGGTGGTTGAGATGAATATTTTAGCTAAAATTCTATCATCGAAGGTCAGAGCAGAAATTTTTAGAATACTTTTTGGAATCAAGAATCCTAAGCTTCATTTACGTGAAATTCAAAGAAGCTCCGGTTTTGCAATTAGTACCGTCAATCAAGAAGCAAAGAAACTCTCCAAGTTAGGATTGATAAAGGAAAGAAAATCAGGAAATAGGGTTTATTACAGAGCTAATATTAATCACCCATTATATCGTGAAATTCACAACATGGTAATTAAGACAATTGGTTTATGCGATTTATTTAAGGAAGTGCTTGTAGACAAACCTGTAATTATAGCATTTATTTTCGGTTCTACTGCGGAAGGGAAGGAGAAACCTGAAAGTGATATTGACTTATTCATCATTGGAGATATTGACCTTCGCAACTTAAGCGCATTACTAAAAGAACCTGGTTTAAAAATCGACCGTGAGATAAATCCCCATATTATGACTGTGAATGAATTTATAAAACGCAGAAATGGAAAGGATCATTTTATAACTCATATCCTAGAATCCTCTAAAATTTTTATAATCGGATCTGAAAATGACTTTAGAAAACTGGGTTAACAACGGTTGGCTCAGGCATCATAAAACTTCCCCGGAAGAAATAAAGAATCTCCTCCTCATTGTAGAACGAGATGTTAGTGATGCAAATAAGAAAAATTTATCGATTGATTGGAGATTTGGAATAGCCTATAATGCTGCATTGAAATTATGTACAATTTTATTATATGCTGAAGGATACCGGCCGGAAAGAGACCATGCGCATTACCACACTATTCAGATATTACCGGTTATTCTGGGAACAGAAAAAAATAAAGATGCAACCTATCTCAACACATGCCGAATAAAACGAAACCAACTTGAATATAATTACATTGGTGGAGTTACCGAAGCTGACACCGAGGAACTAATACAATTTGTGACCGAATTAAGAATAGAAGTGAAAAACTGGTTGAAAAAAAATCATAGAAACCTTGTTTGATTATTATTAGCAGAACTACCATATTATCTAAGCTATATTTTCGAACAAACTTAAAATTTTCAAATCAATTCCTTTCTGTTATCTGACCCTTGGGACAGAAGACAGAGGCCGGCACCCTATTTGGCACCCTATTTCGGCACCCTATTTCGGCACCCTACAAATGGGATTTATTGTAAGTTATTCCTTGACAATTAGAGATTTTGTTATATAATTAGTGTTAGAAGTTTTTTTCAGGTTAAACAAAAACTATAAAGGAGAATTGATTACAATGAAGAAAATTACTTTAGAAGAAGTTTTTTACGCACCTGATTTCAGAGCTGGGGAGCGGCTCTCATGGAACATGCAAATTATACTGAAGGAGAAGGAATTCACCGATATTAATCAAGCAAATGAGTATCTTCAGAACTTCATAGGAAAGGAAATTTCTAATTTTGAGAATATGGCTCCGAGAGACAAGGCACAGAATTTGATCTATGATGCATTTGAATCTGATTCAAATGCTGAGAAAATCAAGCTGGCAAAACAAGCACTTGAAATTTATCCTGATACTGCAGATGCCTATGTTCTTCTTGCGGAGAATTCGGATGAGAAGATTGAATCAGTTATTGAACTTTACAGGAAAGGAGTTAAAGCTGGTAAAAAGTCAATTAACCCTAAGATCTTCAAGAGTTTTAAAACAAACCTATATTCCGCGGTAACTGCCAGACCATATTTACGGGCAAAATACGGTTTGGGAGAATCATTATTGGAAGCAGGGCAGGAGCATGAGGGTTTGGAAGAATTATATGGAACTATAAAGGTTAACAAGAGTGATAATTTGGGAGCAAGATTTGTAATTTATAATTATTTAATCTTGAATAGTAAGAGGATAAAAGAATTTAATAAAGTATTTTCCAAGTTTGAAAATGACAGTTGTTCTATTTATGCCAAGGCTCTGTATCTCTATTCCAAACACGGTATTTGTTCTCTTTCTAATAAAATGCTAAATAATGCAATATTTTTTAATCCATATGTTTCTGTCATTCTTACAGAATCAAAATTTGGAATGGAGCCTATTGATATAGTAGATGCTAAGATAGCCGAATCGAAGGCAATGAATTATGTAAAAGAATCATATTGGGTTTGGTCCCGAATTGAAGGGGCCATTGATTGGGTAGCTGATTTCTTAAGGGAGAAAACTGAGTTTACAAATGAAGAATGAAATATATGGCTAGAAAAACAGCAAGAACTAATTTATTATATTAAACTTTCCGGCTTTGAATTTACGGGGAATAAGGTACCGATCTTTTGCATTTTAATTTTATTTTTCTTGACTATTTATATGGAAATGTTATATAATAATGTGACACTTGGAGAAAAGTAATGACAGGTAAAGTTCGAAAGATTAATTATACCCTGAACTCAGGTAATATTAAGAAACTTGAGATGAAAGAGATAGAGGTAATCATTCATGCTGCTGATCATATTGTTTACAGCGGCGGCAGGAATATCCTGACTAAGATCCTTAAAGGTTCAAGGGGAAAGAAAATCCTGGATAACCACTTTGAAGAAGTCCCGGGTTACGGGTATTTTAAAGAAATCAGCTTAGAGGAGATAACGAATAAGATTGATTGGTGTATTATTAATAACTATTTAAAAATTGAATATGACAGGAGACTACCTTTAATTATCCTTTCAGAAAAGGGCTGGGAGATAGCTCGGAGATTGATGATTGATAAGTTAATGAAGCAAATTGATGGCCTTGAGAATTCTCCGGGCAATTATTATGATATGACCTTTTTAAAAGACCGTTCCCGGCAGATGATCCTTGAACTCCTGGATAAAATAAAAGAAAGTGAAAATCCCAAATATATCCCTCTCTTAAAAAGTTGGTACAAAATCGATTACAAAAAAGTACGAAAAAAAATCAGGGAAGTAATTAATTATTTGGAAAAATAGCTTATTTACCATATCGCTACAATTTAATCCAAACAATATAGTGAAAAATTAATTCCGAGTAATAAATCATAGAGGAGTACAATAACACTTTATATTAATATAAACAAACAAAAAGAAAAAAATAATAAACAGGGACTGGACGGGACTTGTAATTATAGACTCAATTTCGACATTATTGTTTAAAACGACAGATGGGGGTAAAACCCCATTGCTATGCGTAATGATGATACTTTCCCAAAGTACAAAACTTCACACCAGTCCAGCCCTGCAAGCAGGGTTTGTTATACTGGTGCATGATTGGAAATAATAACATTAAAAGAACGATTGAATGTAAAATTAACTACTTAACATGCCACATTCTCAACAATTGAACTATCAAAGCTTACGCACATTTAAACGTTTTTGTTAACACTTGCACATTTGAACACTTGAACACTTGAACACTTTTAATTTTTACTTCTTGACAATCCTAAGGTTTTCAGTTATAATAATTTTGGTATATTATGGTCGGGAACTATGATAATTATCACTTATGTTTTTCCTTGCCAGATGGATATACCTTTAATTATTTTAAAATGGAGAATCCGATGAAACAAAAATATTTTATACTTGTGCTTTGTTTTTTTATTATATTCTGCGGGACAAGTGTT
Source organism: Candidatus Mcinerneyibacteriota bacterium (assembly GCA_030630935.1). Classification (GTDB taxonomy): domain Bacteria; phylum AUK180; class AUK180; order JAQVHJ01; family JAQVHJ01; genus DAOVMD01. The sequence continues at coordinate 5,025 of DAOVMD010000229.1, forward strand.
TTCTCTTATGATAAAATTGAAATTGAGATAACGGAAGTTCCCTATGTTGAACCGTATGCATTTTTGGGTGTAACTTTTGAAACAGGCGGGAGCCAGTCTGTAGGATTAAGAGATGTGCCGGACTCATCTCTTTCCTGTTCACAAACAGGTTTTTCTCTTTGGATGATGTCCGCCCGGCATAATCAGGATTTCCAATTTCAAACTCACCTTGGGTATAAAGGTATTGATGTAAGTAAATTCGACTTACCGAATCTTGAAACAATTTCAAATATGGAGATATTTATTGGTGGCCGTTTCTTTCCGCGTTACCCGACATTTGCATTGAGTAAACTCCCGGTAAGGCTAACATTTTCTGCCTTAGGCGGTCTTTGCTGGGTTGGAGATAACATGGCATTCTCAATGCTCTTCAGTGCAGGTTTCGTTATTTCTTCAAAGGATAATCCTACCGGAATGACTTTCGAAATAGGCTATAGACCCGGATTACTTTATACTTACCAGCCAGATTATGTTTCCGAAACAGAAATTCAAATTGATATTGAACCGTCCTGGATATTCAGGATTGGTTTTTTATTCGGACCATAGCCTTCTGGTTACATACTCAAATAGTAGTTTCTTTATTTTGG
>DAOVMD010000385.1 GCA_030630935.1 Candidatus Mcinerneyibacteriota bacterium
AATCAATACAAAAATCTTCATTAATTTTAATTTGATATCCGGAAGTCGTAATTTTATATTTTATACCATCTTTTTTAAAACTTAAATATCTAGATCTATTTATTGGAATCAAGTCTGTTTTAAAAAAATATTTATACCTCTTTTTTATATCGTCCTTAAGTCAATAGTTAATAAACTCAATAAAAGCAAATCTAATATCTACAGAATACCCACTTTTTGTCCTAATTTCCAACAAGTTAATTATATATATATCATCTGATGTAAATAACATTGGAATTCCTTTGTACACCTTTATTTCAAAGCATAAAAGAAATGTTAGAAAACATAGTACCATAATCACAAAGATACTATAAATCTTCATTCTCTTTTTAAAAAGTCCTTCTTTGGCCATTTAACACTCCGATTTGTAACTATAACAAATATATTATATCACATAATTATTGATTTGTCAAAATCATTCGTCATTATTTTCTTTATAATTTTTTTATTGTTTTCATACTAGCCATAAATGGCTGTTTACTTTTCTATCATTTCCTAGGATTGAAACCCTAGGCTATGAATCATTTTCATAAGAATCGTAAACGATTTTAAAAAAATATTTTATAAGAGCGGGTTTTAGCAATAGGAAGTTCTTTAACAGAGCTCAGAAGCGGAGATTCAGAAAACATGATCAATGGGATAAAAAAAGAATATAAATACTTATTTGAATTTAATCTTGAGTACAGAAATTACTTCTTTCGTTTCTATTATATTCTTTTTAATAATCCTATTTATCATGTAATCTCTGTTAAAAAGTCATAATCTTTCTTTTGTTTTGTTTTTTTCAGTGTGTTCAGTGTGTTCAGTGGTTAATTTTGCATTCATTTGTTCCTTTAAGCAACATTCGTTTTAAACAAGTGTAATGAAATTAAATAAGTCATATTCAAGTCTCTGTCAATTTTTTTTCTCTGTGTTTTTTTCAAGATTTTACTTGACTTAATCTTGACTTTCTGTTAAACTATTTTTTCAAAAAGTGAGGAAAGTAATATGATAGAATTAGTTGAGAATTTAGAACTCGTAAATAAATTACGTAACATTGTTAAGACCCATAATGGTTGGCTTGAGCTTCGTTATCAGCGTCGAAAGATCAATAGTTTTCTTGTGAAGAAGGGTCGGATTGACTCATCGACTGCCTCATTCAAGCAGGGTGTGGGCGTCAGGGTTCTTAAGAATGGAACATGGGGTTTTGCGAGTACGAGTAATCTTGATGAGAGCGAGATTTTAAAAACGATTAAGCAGGCAGTAACTTCAGCAGAGCTGACCGGGTCAAATAAGAATAAGAGAAGAGTTACACTCCATAAAACAAACCTCTCTCAAGGAGTATTCACACCTGAAGTAAATAGTTATCTTGAATTTATTCCGGTCTCTGAAAAAATTAATTTTCTTCTTAAATCCGAAGAATACATGCGTAAACTTAGTAAGAACATTATTTCGACCACCTGTAAATATACTGAGATAATAGATTACAAAATCATTATCAGCAGCGACGGTGCGGATTTAATTATTTATGATTCAAAACCCGAGATAAACTTTGTTGCAGTTGTAGGAAAGAATGGAACTTCCTCCGTTTCCACTAAAGCATGTGGGTTAACCGGAGGTTGGGACGATCTCTTTTCCCGTGTTGACCCAGAGAAATGGGCTGAAAAAGTTGTTAAGAAAGCATCTGATCTTAATAAGGCAAAGCATGTTGATGGTGGTACTTATGATGTAATCCTTGCCCCTGATTTAGTCGGATTGTTAGCTCATGAAGCCATTGGTCATACAGTTGAAGCGGATTTTGTATTAGCGGGTTCAGTTGCGAAGAATCTTTTAAATAAAAAAGTTGCGAGTTCACTTGTTACTTTAATAGACACAGGCGAATCGCTTTTCAAACCGCATGCGGGTGGTGAATTACTTGTTGATGATGAAGGAGTAAAAACAAAACCTGTTTATATAATTAAAAATGGGATTTTAAAATCATACCTGCACAACCGTCAGAGTGCAAAGAAATTTAATGTTGAACCGACCGGGAATGCAAGGGCATATAATTACTCTAATGAACCGATAATCAGAATGCGTAATACTTGTATTGCACCCGGGAAATCAAAATTAAAAGATATGATCTCCAGCATAGATAATGGTTTCTTCCTAACTGGTGGTGGTTCGGGACAGGCAGATTCAAATGCTGAGTTTATGTTTGGGGTAGATGAAATTTACCAGATAAAAAAAGGGAAGCTTGGGAAACTATTCAAGGGTGCAACTATCTCAGGGCAGGCGTTTGATGTATTGAAAAGTATAACTGCAGTGAGTGATGACTTTAAATGGGACTTGGGTTCGGGGTATTGCGGAAAAGGCCAGATGGCCAAGGTTGATGCCGGCGGGCCTTATGTGAAATGTAAAATGACAATTGGGGGAAGGTAAACCATGAAAAACAATAACGATTTATTAAAAATTATGAATCTTGCTCAGAGGGCCGGAGCAGATGAAGTTGAAGTTTTTTCCAGTACATTCAAATCATTTGATACAAAGATTGAAAATAATGAACTTCACTTATCAAGCTTTTCTTCCGGAACACAAGTTGGGATTCGTATGATAAAAGATAAGAGATTAGGATTCGTCACAACCAATAGTTTAGAGAAAAATATAATTGGTAAATTAATTCAAGAAGGTTTAGAAATTGCAAAGAACTCTCCTATTGATAAATTTCTCCGGTTACCAGTACCTAAGAAAACTAAACCGGTTAAAAATATTTACGATCCTGAAACTGAGAAGTTAAATATTAAGTATGCCATTTCGAAAACAGAACAAATGTTAAAAAAAACCAAAAAGATTGATAAGCGAATCTCAATTGATGGTGGTGGTTTAGAGATTTCAATTAGCCGGGACAGAATCGTTAATTCAAAAGGAATTAATCTCTCGGAAGATGGATCCATCTTAATTTATTCAATTATGGGTTTTGGAATTGACGGTGGAAATGTGGGTTCTTTTCAATTTGCGTATGATGCTGTTACATCAAAAAAAGATGTAAATATTGAGAAGGTTGTAGATGAAGCAGCAAAGAAAATCCTTAATGCACTGGGTGCAAGACCATTAAATAAAACATTTAAGGGTCTTGTTCTCCTGACTCCTGAAGCAGTAATTGATTTAATCTTATCACCTATTATCTCCTCGGTAAATTCAGATAATGTTCAGAAAGGTATAAGTTACTTCAAAAAGAAATTAGGGAAAAAAGTCGCCCCTGATTTCTTAAATATAATTGATGATGGAACAAAACCGGGAAAAATTGGAAGCAGCAGCTTTGACCGGGAAGGTATGCCTCATAAAAAAATACACCTAATAAAAGATGGGATTTTAAAGACATTCCTCTATAATACATATACTGCCGGCAAAGCAAAGAAGCAATCAACCGGGAGTGCTACCGGCGGACCAACAGCAATCCCAAGAATCGGAACAACAAATATCTATATTAAACCGGGGAAACGGGATCGGAAACAAATAATCAAAGG
>DAOVMD010000187.1 GCA_030630935.1 Candidatus Mcinerneyibacteriota bacterium
GTTTCAGAATTAAATATAAAAAAATAAAGAATGAAAAGTAACAATTTATTTAAATTTGCTTTATCTGTTATTTTGATAATTGTTGCTTTCCAATATTCCTATTCTGAAGATGTATTGATAGTTTTAAGTAGTAATATTAAACCATATAATTCATGTTATGACGGGTATAAGGATGTATCTCAAGGGTCACATTCAAAAGTTTATATCCCGAAAAGTGAAAAAGAATATAAACTGTTCATTCAAAAAATACGTAAGCAAAAACCAAAAGTGATTTTTGCCATTGGTACAAAAGCTTTTAGTGTTATTTCTTCTAATATAACAGATATCCCGATTGTTTTTGCAATGGTTCTTAATCCGAAATTTAATACACTTAATAAAAATATCACGGGAATCACAATGAATATTGATCTGGATGTTAGAATGGAATATTTAAAAAAGATTCTTCCAAGTGTAAAGAATGTCGGGGTGATTCTCTCCAATGCCACAAAGGAAATTTATCTGGAGAAAATTGAATCAATTGAGAAGAAGAGTGATTATAAATTTTATAAATTATTTTGCTCTACTGATTCTGAACTGATGAATAACTTAAATACCCTGGAAGGAAAGGTGGGCTGCATATTGTTATTTCCGGATCCATTATTATTGAAAGATGCGAATTTTAGTGTTCTCTTAAGGTTCTCATTCAAAAATAGTATTCCCTTGATAGGTGTTTCACCTAAATATGTAAAGATGGGGGCGCTATATGGTTTATATTCCGAATACTCCTATTCCGGGATACAAGCTTCAGGTGTAATTGACCGGATAATTTCAGGATATGATACGTCGAAGATACCTATTGAAGATATTAAGAAACCTTATCTCGTCTTTAATAAGAAAATATCAAGGAAGATGAATTTGAAAATAGATGCAGAAATAATTAATTCAGCAAAAAAGATTTTCGAGTAAAGTCATGAAAATTTTTCAGAAAATTAAATCAAGTTTTTCTAGAAAATTATTGATTTTTTTATTGCCATTATTTTTTATATATGCTTTTGTTTTTACTTTTTCCGGGCGATTTGTTGAGAAGAAATATTTAATTAACCAGTTACTTGCCCGTGGTGAAAGTATGGTTAAGATTTTATCTCTTTCAACTCAATTAGGTGTATACAGCGGTGATGAGAACATACTTGAACAGAATGCTAATAGTATGTTCTTCCAGGAAGATATTAAGTTTATTTTCATATATAATAATAAGAGGAAGATAATTTTTCATAAAGAAAAGATTCCGGAAGTAAAAATACTAACAAAATATCAATATCAACAATTAATAAAAAAGAATCTCAATATTATCCGGTATAAATATAAATTTGAAAATGAGGAGATCTATACTTTTTGGGTACCTATAATATTTACTGTTACTTCAGCAGATGATGAAATGCTTTATTTCGAGGAGGGAATCGAAGGGGAGAAACAAGAAAAAGCGATTGGCATTGTCGGTATTGGAATTACGAGTGAGAATTTATATAAGCATCTTGCAGCGTCAAATACTAATAATCTTTGGGTAGCAATTTTATTTATTTTGATTTCATACTTACTTTTAAGTTTTATATTGGCAAAATTAACCAACCCCCTAACTCAACTGATCCAGGGTATTCAAGGCGTTGTGAAAGGTGATTATAGTAAAAGGATAAAAATTGATTCATCTGATGAGATGGGTATCCTTGCTACAGAGTATAATTTAATGCTTGGTAAACTTCAAAATAATGTTAAGCGTCTTGAAGCTGCCCAGACAACAACTGAGTCTGCTTATAACCAGCTAATTAAGACTTCTGAAGCTCTTGAAGAATCAAATTTAAAATTAACATCAAGGATTGAGCAATTAACTGCTTTACGTGAGATTAATGAAGCCGTTACTCCTGAAAAAGCAAGGGTTGAGATATTCAAGTTATTATTGAAGAAGATAGTGCATACGATTGATATTGAACGTGGAGCACTATTTGAGTATCACCCTGAAGATGAAACGATAAAGGGAGTATTTATATTAGGTGATCAAAATATTACCAGTAAGCAATTCTCCAAGATTTCTTTTCCTGCTGATGATAATAATTTGATTTCACAAACATTTAAGGATAATGAGTTTTATTTTATTACAGATCTTCGCGATGATCCAAGATGGAAGATTGAAGAATTAAAATCAAAGAGTTGCGGTATTTTTCCTGTCTCAACCGGTGAGGAGGTATTTGGAGTTCTTTTTGTTGATAACCCATATTCAAGTAGAGTTATTTCAAATGAAGATATTCAAACCTTGGTTACATTTTCAGAGACTGCAGGTCTTGCGCTTCATAACTTAATCCTTTACCAGCGTTTGAAGAAGCAATTAGCCGCAGTTGAAGAGAAGAATATAGAATTGATGAAATTAGATCAATTGAAATCCGATTTCCTTGCGAATGTTTCACATGAATTACGTACACCGCTAACTTCAATCAAGGGCTATACAGAATATATCCTTTCTAAGAAACTAGGACCTTTAACCGATAAACAGGAACGTGGTTTACAAGTATCTTCGAGAAATATTCACAGATTGATGCAGTTGATAAATGACCTTCTCGATTTCACAAAGATCGAATCAGGTAAGGAGAAGATTGAAGTTAAACCATTCGTTCTTGATACGGTTCTCAGCGATGTTTTACATTCTTTCAGGAATGAAATAAAGAATAAGAAAATGAATATAGATATTGAGACTCCGGATAATCTCCCATCGATTCTTGGTGATAAAGGAAAAATTGCTCAGGTAATTGAGAATCTATTTAAGAATTCAATGAAATTTACCCCTGAAGAAGGAACGATTCGTATTAATGCACATTGGAACCTTGGCGGAGGTAAGAAGGTCCCCGACCTTCTACCAAATAAAGTTAGAATCACTGTTTCAGATACAGGGATTGGAATCAAGAAATCAGAATTATCAAAAATATTTAAAAGATTTTATCAGGTTGATGGTAGTTCCCGCAGGAAATATGGCGGTACAGGTTTAGGTCTTGCAATTGTTCAATCTATATTAGCTGCACACCGATCAAAGATTGAAGTGGAGAGTGAAGAAGGCAAAGGTACAAAATTTGTATTCGACCTTGAACTTGAGATGAAGGATTATGAAGTTAAAACAAAAGAAAAGAAATTAATAGATTTTAATGTCGGTGCAAGTAAGAACAAGGTTATTCTTGTAATTGATGATGAACAGGATATTATTAATGTTATGCGGCTTTACCTTGAGGAGAAGGGATTTACGATTGTTGCTGCAGAAACAGGATACCAGGGAATTGAATTTGCACGACTATATAAACCAGACTTGATAATTCTCGATATACTTCTCCCGGATATTGACGGGTACAAAGTACTGGATGTATTGAGTAATGATTCTCTTACTAAAGATATTCCAGTAATTATCCTTTCAATTCTAAAAGATGTAATGAAAGGTAAGGATTATGAGATATACGATTATCTCGCAAAACCTTTTGATAGAACTAAAATGCTTGACACAATCTGGGGAGTTTTTAAAGGGAGACCTAAGAAGGATAAGTACAAAATTTATGTTGTTGATGATGAAAAAGATACAACTGATATGCTGAAGATGAATCTTACTGAGGACGGCTTTGATGTTGAGATTGCATATAGTGCAAAAGAACTTTATCTCCTTATGAAAGCGAATATTCCGGATTTGATTCTCCTTGATATTATGATGCCTGAGATCGACGGTTGGGAAGTAATTGAAACTTTAAAGGACGATGATAAATATAGAGACGTACCTATTATCGTTATTTCAGCAAAAACATCAGTCAAAGATAAAGATAGGGGTCTTCAACTCGGTGCAATTGAATATTTGACAAAACCTTTCAAGGTCGAGAATGTATTAAAAGAAATAAAATCAATTATTGAAAAGAATATAATTTAATTTTCTCACCTCATATTTGTCATTACGCATCGAAACGAAGTGAGATCTAGCTTGCGTCCGCGGAGCGCGGCAATCTCACTTTTAAAGAAATAGGAAAACTCCTGAATTATTAAAATCTTGAAAATAAATAGTTGTTATGTTATAATAAGGCTATGAAAAAATTATTTATTTTAATAACATTCATGTTTTTATTAATCTCACAAGTTTTTCCTATAAATAACCATACCGGTTTATTAATGGGAACAAAAACACGTGGAATTTTTAAGAAGCATTCAAAGAGTAAAGATTGGGTCTCGATTAACAATGGGTTACCAAGAAAAAACGGAGATTTTCCAAGAGTTAGAGGGATTTATCCTGTAAATAATCATGAGTATTATTGTATTCTTGATAACCATGGAGTATATTATACAAAGGATGGCGGGTATCTTTGGGTCGAAAGAAATAATGGACTTCCACTTACATTTATAAAAAGTAAAACTAAAAGATATTTCATATCAAAGATAACCAGCTTTTCTATTCATCCAAAATGTCCGGAAAATTTATTGTTAACAACAAAATTTAACATTTTCTTTTCTAATGATGGTGGTGAATCCTGGCATGAATGGAAATTATTTCAACGAAAAAGTAATTTCTTTATCGCATCTGCATTTGTCCCTATTGAAGAATTAAATGCAATGATTGGGACTGCATATAATGGTTTGTTTACATTTAATTTCCATGAAGATGTGAAGCTCTTTAAAGGTTCCCTTCCAAAAGAACCTTATGATAAATGGCAAAATATCTTTTTTCATGAAGAGATTCAATCAATCCTAATTTCAAGATTTGACTATAATGTAATCTATGTGGGCACGGGTTTTGGAAATGGGCTTTGGTTTTCATCAACCGGGGGGAGGCGCTGGGGACAATTAGATTTTAAGGTGAAGGAAGATTTCTTTAATCTCCTCTCAATTCAAGAGTTTACAAAGGATAGATTACTGATTGAAACAGATGATGAATATTATTATTATAACAGAAAATCAAAAGAAATAAAATCATTTGAAATAAAAAAATATTTTTCTCAGTTTCCGCAAATATATGATCCGGTATATATTGTAGAAATAGTTGATACTCCAGGTATCTTTCTTCATCTTCGAAAGAAAAATAACTACAATCATAAATCAAAATATTATGAAAGAGCCTCAGGGAAAAATTCAATTTATGTTACTGCATATAAAGCAACAAAGGAATATTTTGAAAAGAACCTTCAGAACATGAAACTCAACAACATTAATTCAGTAATAATTGAATTCAAGGATGATTACGGTAGAGTAATGTATGATAGTAATCTACCGATAGTGAAAGAAGTAGGTTCAAGATATAAAGTAATAAACTCAAAGAAAGTAATACCATTTTTAAAGAAGAATGGAATTTATGTTATTGCGCGGGTTATAGTATTCAAGGATAGGAAATTATATGATTATAAAGAGAATAAATTTGCTATATGGGACAAGACATCCCAAGGTCCATGGAAAGGTATAAAACGAGAATATTGGGTGGATCCATACTCAGACTTTGTTCAGGATTATAACCTTGAAATCGCACTTGAACTTCAAAAACTTGGGATTGACGAGATACAATTTGACTATATTAGGTTTCCAACTGATGGGTTGATTGGAAATTGTTATTATAGGTATAGAACTTTTGAAATGACTCATGTCGATGCTGTTGCGTCATTTTTATATAAAGCCCGGGAACTATTGAATATTCCAATCTCAATAGATGTCTATGGATTTAATAGTTGGTATAGAATGGGAAAGGTAATGGGGCAGGATATTGAGACTCTTTCTGAATTCGTTGATGTGATTTCTCCGATGCTATACCCGTCACACTTCGGGGATTATTTCCTGAAACATTTATTCCCCGATGAACATCAAAGAGCTGAGAAGATAATTTTTCTCGGTTCAAAACGCTGTAGTATAATTGCTAATAATAAAGTGGTTATTCGTCCTTATCTTCAAGCATTTAATTATAAATCCCCTGGATATAATAAAAGGTATATTGACGTTCAAATCAAAGGAGCAAAAGCAAGTGGTGCGTCAGGGTTCTCTCTATGGAATCCCAGTGCAAATTACTCAGTGTATTATAAGACGGAATAAACATAGTTTCGCTTCGCTGCACATTTAAAATTTATGATTGATGGTTATTGGCAAGATAAAAGGAGACCACTTTTTTTATTAATATAAAGCGCTTAGGAAATGTTTATGGAGTGCACCTGGCAAATTTTTAATTTTCCTGATGCAAAGGAATATTTTCCTAATATGAGTACTCTGTTCTCTTCATAGATATTAGAAAACCGAGGGCAGAGAATAGAGTTATATGATCTTGCGATATTTTTAATTTCAATATTTGTCCTGTAAGGACAATTGATAATAGCCCAGCAATTCATTGCTGGGAAGAGATGTCCCAA
>DAOVMD010000166.1 GCA_030630935.1 Candidatus Mcinerneyibacteriota bacterium
TCATTATTATACATATCCTCAGGACTGAAGTCCTTCATTGTACAGCTGTCCCTACGGGACAGTGTGTGTTTTGGGACATCTCTACCCAGCAATGAATTGCTGGGCTATTATCAATTGTCCTTACAGGACAAATAGTAAAAATATAAGTTTCACAAGCAGTCCCAAAGGACATGGAGAAAGTAATTCATATTAATAAAAAAAGCGGTCTCCTTTTATCTTGCCAATAACCATCAGTCATAGATTAAAAATGTGAAGCGAAACTATTATCTATAAAACGACTGTTCTCTGCTATCTGCTTTCGACAGCGAAGCTGTTTTATTGATTTAATAATACGAAGAAATCCATTGGAAGAGAAAACAGGAGATGTAATATCCAACAAGGAACCATTGACCGAGTTCTAAGTGCAACTACTCCAAGTATTATCCCTCCTAAGATCGAAGAATAAATCTCAAGTGGTGGTTTTGCATAATGCATTAACACAAAAGGAACCAATTGAATCAGGATGGTATAATTCCCGAACTTTTTTTCCATCCCAAATAATAAATAACCTCTGAAAAAGAATTCCCATGAAAATAAATATATCAGAAAAACAAGTTCATAGATTAATAATAATTTAAAGTCCTGTAAACCATACTTATACATTGGATAGACTTCTTTGAAGTCACTTCCTTTTGACACAAAATAAGTTAAAATAATAATAAATATACTTGCCCCAATAATAAAATACCAAAACTTTCCTATCTCTTTTATCTGAATCCCAAATGCTCGTGGTGATTTTTTATAGAACAATAAAATTATAATAGGAAAAAGAAGTAGGAGGATTACTTGATTAATCATCCAGGCGAATATTCTGAAGCCTGGGATATTCAAACCGAATACAGAGATAGATTCAGGCCAAAGCAATTCTAATCTACCGCTGAATGCAACAATTGTTGTCAGGATTATTGTTGAAGAAATTAAAACAACTCCCTCAAAACTAATAAAATCTTTAATATAATTTATTATAAAATTTTCTTTAATGGACTTCATGTTTAATGGGTATTAAAATTTTAACAGTTGTCCCCTTCCCTTTTTTACTGGTAATTTTAATTTCCCCGAAATGACGATCAACAATTTCTTTTACAATTGCCAAACCTATTCCTACTCCTGAATACTCTTTTGTCACACCCGTATAACCAGTATAAAATCTATCGTAAATCTTTTTCAATACTACTTCTGAGATGCCCACGCCAGAATCTGAAATTTTAATTTCAGCATACTTTTCACGAATCTTTGATAATTTAATTTTTATAATAGCCTTCTTATCAGAAAACTTAACAGAGTTAGAGATAATATTAAACAGAGCATCCTTTAATTTTGTTGAATCATACTCCACAAAAAAAGATTCATCTTGAAATTCTGTTTTAATTGAAATATCTTTCATTTCCTTAGTTTTTAATAATGCCTGTATAGTTCTCTTCATAAAAGCAGTAATATTATTCTTTCTAAAAACAAATCTAGCCTTCCCGGATGTTAGAATTGATAGATTGAGAAAATCGTTAATCAGTTGTAAAAGTCTCTCTGCATTTCGATTTAAAATAGAGAGAATTTCCTTTGTTTCCTTATCATACTTTTTTGATTTTCTTCTTAGAATATCTGCAAATCCAATTATTGATGTTAATGGGGTTTTCAATTCATGAGTAATATTCTGTAAAATTATATCCTTAATCATATCAGCTTTCTTAAGTTCATCATTCAGGAATTGAAGTTCAAGGTTTTTCCTTTCCAGCTCATCATTTGAAGCTTGAATCTCTTCATACATAGTTTCTAACTCTTCCAAAGTAATTTCAAGACTTGCTTTCTTTTTAATAATCTCAGCTTCTGCTTTTATTTGCTGTGAGATATCAATTGCAATATATATACTTCCCATTTTATTCCCTAAATTATCCTTTATATTTGAATAATACAGGTTAACCGGGATCGTTCTCCCGGATTTATGTTTCATCTCCAGTAATGTAGATTTTAATCCTGATTTTAAATCCTGAATTAAGTTTTTTATATTCCTGTTGTTTATAATAAAATCAGATATCCTACCTCTTTTTAACGCTTCCTTTGCTGAGAAGCCAAGTAACTTCTCCGCTCCACGATTGAAGATTTTTATCTTAGCATTCTTGTCTGTTACAATAATTGAGATTAACGAATTCTGCAATATTACATTCAAGTGTTTTAAGGTTTCTTCTAAACGCTTATTTAGATTAATCAATTCTAAGTTCATATTGGAATACTGTTTGGTTTTCAGATTCAACTTAGTATTCGAATCCTTTAACTGCTCAAGTGAAAATTCAAGTTTTGAATTTGTTTTTTGAAGTATATTCATTAAATATTTCGAGTGCTTCTCTGCATGCTTCCTCTTCGTAATATTAATACCGACTCCAATACTACCAACTACTTCATTTTCGATTATAAGATTTGAAATAAATAATTCAACAAAAATTTCATTACCCTTCTTTGTTTGCAGGGCGACTTCATCAAGATGAACCCAGCCTTGCTTCTTAATCTTCTTTAATATTCTTTTCGGTTGTTCGGGATCCTTATAAATCCAGAATACCTTCTCTTTACCAATTACTTCACTTGCTTTATATCCCGTAAGTTCTTCAGCACCCTTATTGAAAAATATAAAATGATTATCCTTGTCTATCACAGTTAGTGAAACATGAATAGAATCAAAGATGTGCCTTAAAAATTGTTCCCTCTCCTGGAATTTGGGAAACTCACTTAGATATCCTTCATAAATGCGAAAACAAATTAAAGTATAAATTTGTTTTTGATAATCAAATTGGAGCTTCTCTATCAGGAAGGTCTTTTTAGTTTTCTTACTGAATATCTCAAGGGTTTTTGATTTAGCTCTTAGAAAAGAACTGAATTCCTTTTGAAATATCTTTTCATTTGGAATAAGTTTTAGAATATCTCTTGTCTTCTTGATCTTACTTTTTATCTTTAAAAAATTTAAAGCAAATTTATTGATGAATTTAACAGTCCGTCTCTCTAAAACAATCGCGCCACCAGGTAGATTATTCAATATCTGTTTAAAAAATAAATCAACCATACTCTTTCTCAAACTTTTTTATCTTTACATTAATATTATAACAGACTTAGAAACAAAAGTCAAATACGAAAATAGTTTAATATTGTAAATTTAATATTGCCTGGTTTTCTTTTTTTAAATCCTTAACATAATCATAGGGAATTTTCTTTCCGCCTATAAGCATTCTTTCGTTCAAAATACCATGGAAATCAGAACCACCGGTTTTCAATAAATGGTAATCATTACAGATTTTTTTAAAATATCTTTCGTCATTGTGAGAGTGCTGAGTATGTGTAACTTCCAAACCTCTTATCCCGAAGTTAATCAGATCAAATATATTTATTCTTTTATATAAGAAAACCGGATGAGCAAGTATGGGAATACCACTTGCGAGGTTTATTAAATCCACTGCATCTTTCGGAGTGAGGTGATATTTTGGGACAAATGCAACTCTATTTTCTCCAAGATAACGATCAAACGCATCCTGAATTCGCTTAACATATCCACCTTCAAACATTGCTCTTGCCACATGAGGTCTTCCTAATGAATGCCCTCCTGAGAAACTTACAACCTGGTCAAAACTAATATTTATTTTATGCTTATTTAAGATATACAGTATTTTCTTTATTCTATCCCTTCTAAAATCTCTAATTTTATTTAATATTTCCAGGAATTCGGAATTTTTCCAATCAATAAAATAACCAAGTATATGTACTTCCAGATCTTGATATACCGCGCTCAATTCAATTCCGGGAATAAATTCAATATCTAATTTTTTCGCATACTCAAATGCTTCAGGAACACCATCTATGGTATCATGGTCTGTAATAGAAATACACGATAGACCAACCATCTGGGCAAATTTAAGAACTTCCTTTGGAGTAAGTGAACTATCTGAAAAAGTTGAATGAATATGAAGGTCTGCGTACTTTTTTAAAACTTGATTCAATTAATCCGCCAATCTCTATTATTTGGAGCGGGATACGGGGGTCGAACCCGCGACCTACAGCTCGGGAAGCTGTCGCTCTGCCAGCTGAGCTAATCCCGCAAAAAACTAAACTCCCAACCCTATCGCAACATCTTCCACAAGTTGGGCATCTATCAACTGTTTCTTTAATAAAAAACCTTCCAATAAACAATTATCACAAATTGTATTAATTATTCTCGGAATACCTTTGGAATGTGTAAAAATATTCTCATAAGCATCCGGAGTAAATATCTCTTTTGTACAACCCGCAATTGTTAATCGGTGTGTAATATATTTCTTAACCTCTTCTTTTTTTAATGCACCCAAAACAAATTTCAGAGCAACTCTTTGTGCAAGAGCAGGGTCTGATTTTAAATTGCCTTCAAGTTCCGGGATACCAATTAAAATAATTGTTAGTAATTTCTTTCCCGGTACCTCAAGATTTAATAAACCCCTAAGCTCTTCCATAATCTCTTTTTTCTTCAGCATATTAGCTTCGTCAATTAATAATACCGCTTTTCTGCCTTCTTCATGAATCTCAATTAACCTTTCAAAAAGTTGTTTAATAATCATTAATTTATTATCAGATGGTTCTTCAACTCCCATTTGAAGAGCTATTTTCTTCAGAATCCAATCAGCTGTGATATCGGTGTGAACAACAATTAAAAGTCCCGCCTCATATATATCCATATCATCTAATTCATCAATAACAATCTTTCTGGCTAATAGAGATTTCCCAATACCTGATTCCCCGATCATTACTGCAAGACCCTTCATTGTGTCAATTGCATGAATCATTCGGATAGTTGCTTTTTCATGTTGTTCTGATTTAAAATAAAACTTTTCATCAACTGCATTTGAAAATGGTTGTTCTGTTAACCCAAAAAACTCTTCGTATGTCATATTTTAAAACCTTTCATCGATTAGATATATGATATTTTTGACCTTTTCTTTTTTGCTTTTTTCTTTTCTTCTTCAGTCTTTGCTTTTGGCTTCTTTTCCTTAGGTGGCGTCGGTTCTGCTATGGGCTCGGGTTCAGGCTCAGGCACGGACGCAGCTTTGGGTGGAGGAGCAGGTTTTTCTTCTTCAACCGGTTCTTCTTCCTTACCTGGAATAGACGGCGGCGGAGCACTGATAACTGTTTTTGCTTTGGGTTTTAATTTCTTCTTTAAAGCTTTTATCCTCTTTGATACTCCACGGAACCTTGCATTTTCCTGATAAACATTTTTAAATGCATCGAGTGCTTCTTCTTCCTTTTCAAGACTCTCTAAAGCAACACCGTAATTAAACCATAAATTTAAATAATAATCTGCGGAATAGCCTTCCCTATCTAAACCCTTCTTTGCCCATTTCATTGCGGCTTCAGGCATATCCTGCTGTAAAAAACAATCTGCAATCTCATCGCAAGACGCAAGGTAAGTATCATCATCTTTTGATGAAATCTGAAATTCATAAATAGATTTATCTAATAAACCCATCGACTTATATGCAAGTCCAAGATCATAATGTGCTTTATAATCTTCATCTTCGAGGATATCATCAGCTGCATCAGCAAAAGATTCAATTGTTGCTTCAATATCTTCATCAGGTGCCGTTTTTTGACCAGGAGTGGGAGCTGCAAGGTCATCAATGTTAATCGCTCCTGAAGTATCCAAAACGGGCTCAGGTTCTGGTGCCGGTGTAGGCGCAGGAATAGGTTCTGGTTCTGGTTCTGGAGTAGGTTCTGGTTCAGGAACAGATTCTACTTCTTCTTCAACTACTTCTTCTTCCTCCTCCTCTTCAACTACCGGTAAAGGTTGAACTATTGTCTCTTCACCAATATCAATTGGCATAGCTGGAGCTGGAGCTGGAGTTGGAGTTGGAATCGGTGCAGGAGGAGTCTCCTCGACTTCAATCTCCTCTTCAACAGGTTCTTCAACTTCAACTTCTTCCGGTTCGATGATAGGTCCAACACCGGTAATAACTTTAATTTTATCTCTGATTGCTGAATTTTCTGGGGCTAGTTCAATTAGATCATCCAGAATCTGTTTTGCTTTCTTTTTATTACCAAGATTAGAAAAACAGTCAACCGCTATTAATGAATGTTCAATCTTCTTGTCCTTATCACCTATTTCTAAGTAAAGGTTGCTTATCTTCAAATGAGCATCAGGATCATTAGGTAGAATTTGAAAAACCTTATTTAATTCAGAAATCGCTTTATCAAATAAACCATGATTCTTATAAATCTCTGACTCTGCTAAGTGTTCTGATACTTTCCTCTTTTCAGCTGCACTGAGTCCTGATTCTTTATCTTCTTCAATTGGGGGAACCACAACAATTGGTGTTTTTGCTGTTTCTTCCGGTTTAGTAACCGGTGTTTCAGTTGGGGATTCATCAATGTCTTCTCCAGCTGATTTTGCAAGATCCAACATGCTTTCTCCGCCCTTTTTGACATTAACCTTTACTTGATATTTTTCAAGTTTATCAAGAGCCAATTGGTTTTCAGGTTCAAGTTCTACAATCGTTTGATATATTCTTAATGCCTTATTTTTCAAACCCTTTCCTTCAAAACCTTCTGCTGCCTGAATATATTCTTCCAATGCTTTTGGAATATGATCTTTTTTCTGAAAAACTTGCCCCAAACCATAATGAATTCCGGGTTTTTCAGGGTTAATTCTTAATGCCCTTTTAAAGATAATTAATGCATTGTCCTCTTTGCCCTTCTTTAAATATACATTCCCTAATTCAATCATTGATTCAATATAATAAGGGTCGA
>DAOVMD010000308.1 GCA_030630935.1 Candidatus Mcinerneyibacteriota bacterium
CGCTAATGGTCGGCACCCTATTCTTTATTTTTCCAGATCTAGAGCTAGACCTAGATAAAGTATTGTCAGCATTCAGTACTGTCTCGATCTAGTATCTAGGTCTTGAAACTGAAGTTTCCGAGAGAAAACTTATGAGCGAAGCGATGCTTAAAGCTCTTCTCTTTTTCGCGTGTTTCGTGTGGTTAGTTGTGATTTTTTCCTTTTTTTGTTTTTTCTTTTTTTTTGCGGTGTGTTCAGTGCGGAGTCGGGAACTCTACGTAGTTCTTGATGTTCAGTGGTTAATTTTTATTTTGTTTTGTCTTTCTGTTTTTATTGTTTAGTTTTAAATAATTTCACCGAGACATGCAATTGCACGTCTCTACAATAACATTTGAACTCTTGAACTATCAAAACGTTTTAAACATTTGAACACATGCAAAGCATGCCTTGATAACATTTGAACAATTGAACTATCAAAACATACGCACTTTTGAACGGTTTATTAACTCTTGAACTATTGAACACTTTACTGCTGAGGAAAGCGAAGCTGTTTCCTGTAAACCTCAAATATATTTTGCAATTAACATAATTCCCCAAAATATTGTTAACAATGAATTAAGAATTATACCAATCCACGATAACAGTTTCCACTTAGTTTTTCTCAATGAAATTAAACCTAAGACCAGACCAATTAATGAAATAAAAGGAATTAAGAATAATATACCAATTACAATCGACGCAACTCCATACCCTTTGGAGTCCGGATTAACAGCCTGAGGTTTGAACCATTGTATAAGCTCAATGATTAATGCACCGATTGCAGACCCAATAACAACTCCCCAAAAAGGTTCCATTTTTACTTCACAGTCTCCAGCTCGATCATACCCAAATCAACCGTACCATTTTCAAGAGTAAGATTAATCGTACCTGGTAAATTAGCAAACTTTAAATTCTCAGGGTTAATATTGAAATTTATTAAGTTCTTATCTGTCATTATTGCAAGCATATAGTCACCTGAACCTAAATTAGTAAATTCAAATTTACCATCTTCTTTAATAATCCTTGAATCTAATAGATTTCTTGGTAACATAAGCCCTTTGAAGTCCAAAAATTCATCCCGATCCTTAAATAAAGCAATTTTAATATTAGACGCCGGGGTTTGATTAATCGAGATAGTACCTGAAATTTTCCCGTCCAGTAAAACTTTCTCGGGAATTTTATATTCCTGAAGCTCTTCCTTTAAATAATGCTGTATTTCCCCTGATTTCGTTCTGATTAACCACTTTTCAGCTTCTGCAAACTGACCAAAATGTACGTATGCTTTTGAAACTACAAATGCGGATCTGCCGCCTATTACAAAATGCTTACCGTCTGAAAATTCCCGTAAGTATCTCAGGTTCTTTTCAGTAATCGGTAAGTCCTGGAGCTGGTTTAATAAAAAGACCCTTGGCATAAACATGTGATATGAAGCATTATATTGTTTCTCTAAACCTTTCTCAACATCCCATAACCTGTAGTAGCCGTTGTATAAAATATCAAAAGCTGCATATCGAAAAATCGAACCGTCTTCACGTTCTGTAATGAATTTTTCAACCTTCTTAAGGTTCTCATAAGATAATTCAATTTTACTATTACCGGTTAATATTCCGAAACCTTCAGCTTCCAAAGCCCACCTTAAAATTTTTATTTGCTGACCTATTTGTTCACGCTTCTTACCTTTTTCCTTGTTGTAAACAGGGAACTCCTTCAGGAAAACAACGGTTTTATTCTCTGTAGCAATTGAAGGAACATTAATGATTGATGCTAAATTAATTTTGCCCCAGTCATATTTCGCAACCGCTTCATTATAAACACCCTTAATTGTGAAAGATAAGATTACAATTAAGATAACGGGAAGAATCAACCTGTAGAAACTTCCTGAGCCCTTCCTGTAAACCGGAGCACAAGCTGTGAATAATCCGGCAAATATTGTAAATGTTAAACCGAATAAAAATACTGATGCATTCCGTAAATATATAAACCCTAAATAAGAGACCTCTCCTGATTTATCCAGTACCTCGGTTACTAATATTAGATAGCTATTAAAAGCCCAGAAATTTAAATAAAAAAAACAGGAAATTGTAAAGCCGACTAAAGCTCCTAATATAAAACTTACCAATGGTTTACCCTTCTCTTTTTCGGTTCCAAAACCCCAGGATTTGAAATCGCCGCCCCAGCCCATTTCACCAATTATTAACCAGATTAAACCAAAGAATATTATAAAGGAAATATTGGGAGCAAACTTTATTACTAAATTAGTTGAACATAACAGATCACTTTGCTTTAAAATTTCTAAAATAATAAAAAATAGAATTACTGGAAAAACTAAAACCGAAATCGCTTTTAGGAATGTTTTCTTATCTGTTAATGCCTTCCAGAGATTTGGATTAAGATTCTGGATGAGTAGAATAAATGCTATTATTGCTAAGATTAAATTAATCCATAAGCTAGTTTTTGCCTTTTCAACTATACCACCCATCTTCTCAAAATCGTTATACTCTTGTGTTGTAAGAATCATGTTATTATAGTTCGGTGTCGCAACTGCCATAACAATATTCATAACTGAATACCCTAGGAACAGTCCAAGAATAATCATGACTACATATAGAAAAATCTCTTTTTTCATCTCGTCCTCCAATTTTTTCATTTTTTTATATATAAAAAGATTATAATATATTAAAGGATGTTTGTCAAGGAGAAAAAGTGGAAGAGTTAAAGGCATGCTTTGCATGCGTTCAAGATCCAAGAGTTCAAATGTTCAAGTGTTCAAGAGTTCAATAGTTAATAAACCGTTGAAGTGTTGAAAATAGTTGAGATAGTTCAATTGTTAAAGTGTTAAACAAGTATAGAGGGTTTAACCATTGCATTTGCGATCGGCTCTCTGTTCTCTAATCTCTGTTCTCTGCTAAAGCAACAAAGTTGCTTTAGCATGCTTTGCATGCGTTCAATTGTTCAAGTGTTCAAACAAGTTTAAGAGTTAAAAAAAGCTTTGATAGTTCAATCGTTAAAGTGTTTATCAAGACATGCTTTGCATGTGTTTAAATGTTAAAAATGTTACAATAGTTGAATTGTTAAAGTGCTAAAACAAGTTCAAGGGTTAAAAAAAACTTTGATAGTTCAATAATTCAAGAGTTTAAATGAAGTTAAAGTGATAAAGAATACTTTTGCCTTTGAATGAAGCCATCAATAGTATTGTTTTCTTTTTTTGTATTTTCTTTTTATTTTTTCTCTGCGTCCTCTGCGTCCTCTGCGGTTAGAAAAGCATTCAATAGTTCCTTTAAGCAACAATCGCTCCAAATAAATATAAACAATATAAATAAACCACTTACATATCTCTTTATAGTCCCTGTAAAAAAAATCTTTTTGTTGTTGTTTTTTTCTTTTTGTTTTTCTCTCCATGTTCGGAGTTTACACCAAATTTTATATTTTAACATTGTAAAATTTGAAAAAGGAAAATGGTTGACTTTTATGAAGATAAAATGTATAATCAATAAACAATGTAATCGAATAAAATTATGATAAAAAAATCTTATAACATAAATATTCAGGGAGAAAAGTTTTCAATCTCGACTTATTATCATAAGGCTGGTGAAGATTTACTCTTCTGTATTCATGGACTTGGTTGTACAAAGGAATCCTTTATAAATATTGAGAGAATTGATAATTTAAAGAAATTCTCACAGCTTATAATAGATTTACCTGGATTTGGCGACTCATCCAGGTCATCAAATTTCTATTATTCAATGGAAGACCATGCTGAAATATGTAAATTACTCCTTGCTAAGTTCCCTCAAAACAGGATACATATACTTGGGCACAGTATGGGTGGAGCAGTTGGTTTAGTCCTTTCCGGGTTAATACCCAAAAAAGCCAAGTCATTTATTAGTGTTGAAGGGAATCTAATCAGGGATGATTGCAGTATAATGAGCAGGAGAACAGTTGCAATAACATTGAAAGAGTTTAAAAAACATTTCTTTGAAAAAATCAGGAATCAATTTAAATTCTCTGAAAACAAAAGTTTTAGAAAGTGGGCTGAACTTTCTGAATATGCAGACCCGGAAAGCTTTTACAGGAGTTCCTTTTCTTTAGTTGAATGGTCTGATTCCGGAAAGTTATTAAAAATATTCAATGACCTTAAAATTCCAAAGCTTTATATCTACGGTGATCAAAATTCCGATTTACCCGTTCTTAAACAATTAGGAAACATCGAGAAAATTAAAATCTCCAATAGCGGACATTTCATTATGGATGATAATCCTGATGAGTTATTTAATAAAGTCTCTACATTTATAAATGAAATAAAGTAAAGATTTTGAGTGTTTCTCCTCGTAATGAGTGATTAATGGGACACCCTTGATAAATTTGAAAAGTTCACTTCTTTAAAA
>DAOVMD010000458.1 GCA_030630935.1 Candidatus Mcinerneyibacteriota bacterium
ATAGGGTATTCAGGTGTAATTATCAGGATATTTAAAAAAGATCAAAAAGGAATCGAAATTGAACGTATGTCAAGTGGTCCGATTAATTTTTTCCTGAGACCTGAAGATCTTGCACGGGTAAAGATTGAAGCGGAGAACCTGAACTTTTTTCAATTACGAAAGAAAATCCAGGAACTTCAAAAAAGCGGGGAGAATGTTACAAAACTTTTAGTTGAGCTCAATCTGAAGATTTCTTATCCTTTCACGAATGTAATTATCGCTTTAATTGCAATACCTTTTGGAGCGAATGTTACTAAGCGTGGTCTTGCAAAAGGTTTTGGTATTGGGTTAATTATTGTAATTATATTTCTTACCCTTGTTAAATTTGGTATTACCCTTGGTTCAGGAGGTGCCCTACCGCCTGTCTTGAGTGCTTGGATTGCAAATATTATATTTGCAGTAATAGGTGTTTATCTTTTCCAAAAAGCAAAGATGTAAGCATGTCTAAGATCGCGCTGGTCATAAATGATATTTTACGATTTGGTGGTGCTGAACGATACCTTCTTGAACAGGCAAAATATTTAAAAGAAAAGAATTTTGAAGTTAGGATATTCACCTGGGATTTCAATGAGAAATTATATAAATTTTCTGAGTTTAAGAGAGACATTACCGTTGTTGAGGCTGGAGATGTCCGGCTTCAATTAAAGGTACAGAGTGCTGTTAAACAAATAGGCAGTTGGAACCCCGACCTCGTAATTGCACATGCGCAGCCAGCTAATATTATTGCGTATAAAGTATTTAAAAAGTATAAAATTAATTATATTCTGAATATTCACGGGACTTTTATTAATTTTGAGAATGATCTCTTAAGATACTCAAATATTTTCAGGGATAAGTTTATTAAATTCATGAAGACAAATGATTCATTAAAGGAATTTGCAAAGTATGATATTAATAAAGGGTTCTCGTTCAAGCGAAAGTTCCAGTTAGAGTATTGGGCAAAACTTGATTATAAATCTTTTATTAATTCATCCGTGATAGTTGTTTTATCTGAGCATGTTAAAAAAAATGTAAAATATTTCTATGGAGTAGACTCCATAATTCATCATCCCGGTCATTTAAAAAAAGAAAGTTATGTTAAACCTGAGCTTGATATTGATTTCAGTAAAGGATTATTTATTTTTATTGGCCGCCTTGATAAACGGAAGAGAGTAAGTTTAATCCTTGATGCCGTTAACCTTCTGCCTGATAATATTAGGGACGGAATTCAATGTTTAATTATTGGTGAAGGAGAGGAACGGCTCAACCTTGAGAATCAGGTTAAAGATTTGGGTTTAGGTTCTGAAATAAAGATAATTGGTAATTTATCAGATGAAAATATTAATTGGCTTCTTAAAAATAGTACTGCAATGATCTACCCGGCATGGGTAACTTATGGCCTAGTTGTAATTGAAGGGTTAGCAGAAGATTTAAATATTATTATTTCAAGTGACACCGGTATAGCCGGGGAACTTGGTGATATTAATAATCTCTTCGTTGTGAAGCCGGAACCGGGGAATATTAAAGGAGCGATTGAAAAAATTCTCAGGAATAATTCAGAAATTGCTTCCTCATCAAAAGTGATTAAGGAATTTTCATATTCAAAGGCATTTGATTTAATCTTTAAAACTCTAAAGGATAGTTTCATTATTCCAAAAAAGAAAGATGATTTAAATATTCTCATGCTCCCGTTATTTTCAAATCCTTTTCAGAAACTTTTAATTGATATCTTAAAGAGAAACCAATGTAATATTTTAACTGATTTCAGAAAATTTAATAGGAGCTGGCTGAAAAATAATTCAAATAAAATCGATATTCTCCATTTACATTGGCTTGATCCGTTTTACCTGAATGTAGAGAGTAGTTATAAAGCATGGGTTTATTCAAAGAATTTCCTGAGTAAACTTAAATATTTAAAAAGGAATGGTGTGAAGATAATCTGGACTGTTCATAACCTGGAGAATCATAATAAGAAATTTTTAGAAATTGACCGGGGTGTTAGGCGAAAATTATTTTCACTTGTGGACAGGATAATTTTAATGAGTGATTATGCAAAGACCCGGATTGAAGACTCGTATAAGATAAAGATATCAAACTCCGAAGTTATTCCGCTTCCGAATTATATCGGGATTTATAATGATGAAGTAACGAAAACGGATGCAAGGGAAAAGTTTGGTTTGAAGGAAGATGATAAAGTAATTTTGTTTTTAGGATTGATCAAGAAATATAAGGGCGTGGATGTTCTTTTTAATTCGGAGATATTTAAAGAATCTAATAATATTAAATGGATAATTGCCGGGCGGGTTGAACCGGAAGAATATAAATTGGAATTGGAGAAAAAGTTTCAAGGCTTGAATAATGTTATTACAAATTTTAAATATATTTCCGATGATGAGTTACAGTTTTTTTTCAGGTCTGCGGATGCTGCGATTTTACCTTATACTGATTTCCTGACGTCGAGTAATCTTTTATTAAGTATGTCGTTTGAACTTCCGGTAATCTGCAGTGACCATGGCTTTTTCAGGGAGATATTAAAAGGGACAGAGAATTATTTCTTTGATGCGAATGAGCCCGGGAGCTTAAACAAGGTGATCGAAAAAGTTTTTGCATCAGACTTGGAGAAGATAGGGAAGGATAATTTTAAACTCGTACAGAGATATTCACCTGAGACGATTGCGGGCCAGACTCTTAAAACAT
>DAOVMD010000258.1 GCA_030630935.1 Candidatus Mcinerneyibacteriota bacterium
ATTAAGTCAATTAAGGCTGTTTGATAAATTGTTATTTGTCATTGCAAAGTATGAGTTCATTTAGAGTTGTCCGGAAGATCGTTTATTTGTCATTGCGAACCCTCGGAGAGGGTGTGGCAATCTGGGTGCAAAGCACCCTTTGTAAACGTCAGAGTGTCATTGTCAAAGAGGCTGTGCCTCCGGCAATCTAGGAGCAAGCTCCCTTTGTAAACGTGTCAGAGTGTCATTATCAAAGATGCTGTGCCTATCAAAGAGGCTGTGCCTCCGGCAATCTAATTTTAAAAAGAGATTGCTTCGTCTTTCGGCTTTGCTCATTTCAGATGTTTGTGAGATATCGTTGCATTTGATACGCAATGACAAAATGGAGTTAATAAAAGTTATCAACCAGACTCAATGTTGTTCTAACTCTTAACCCCGATAGGTAGATTATGAAAAAATTTAGAGTTTGCATAATTCAAATTTCGTCTGAATATACATTTCCTGATAAGAACATTGAGAAGGCTGTTTGGTGGATGGTGGAAGCTGTTAAGAATTGTAATCCTGACTTAATAGTTTTTCCTGAGACTGTAACAACCGGATTTAATCCCGGGGTTAATCAGGATGAACTTTGGAAAATGATTGATAAAGTACCAGGGAAGTTAACAGAAAGAATATGTAAAGCTGCGAAGATGTATAAGAAATTTATTATTTGGCCTACTTATGAAAGGGGTACAAAAAAGGGAATAATTTATAATTCTGCGGTTTTAATAAATAATAAAGGTGAAATAGTAGGTAAATATCGGAAGACTCATCTTTATCCTACTGAAAGAAAAAGCAATTCCGGTTGGTCAACTGCCGGGAAGACTATTAAGGTATTCCAAACTCCTTTTGCGAAAATCGGAATAATAATTTGTTTTGATGGCGACTTTCCAATACCTTCAATGAAACTTGCTGAAAAAGGTGCTGAAGTGATTATCCGTCCTTCAGCTTTCTTAAGAAGTTATGAAGTCTGGCGTTTAACAGGTCAAGCTCGTGCATATGATAATCATGTATTCTTTATCAATGCAAATGCTTGTGGAAAAGATGCATCGGGTACAAATTACTTTGGTAATTCAATGATTATTTCTCCAACTCTTCAGGTCCTTGCTCATAATAATTCACAGGAAGGGATTGTATATGCCGATCTGAATCCGGAAGAACTGTTAAAATTGAATTATGGTTCAACAGAAAAAAGGATATTTTGTCATCTTAAGGATAGAAAGAAACTGTGATAAAAAATCTTATAAAAGGTTAATTTGTGAAAAGATATTTGTTTTTCATCCTAGTTTTATTTCTGCTTAATTTCAACGTGTTTGCATTTGAAATTAAGACAGATGAAGATAAATATATTGATCAATTGATTTATGATGCTGTAGAAGATTACCATGCAGGTAGGTTTGAAGAGTCCTTAGAGAAATTCCGGGAGATACAGAAACTTCGCCCTAAGCACCCAGCAGGCTACGTTTATGAAGCTGGAGCTTTGAATTTTATAATGTCTGATTTCAGGAATTATAAATGGGCGAAAGAATTTAATTCTTTAATAAAGAAATCGATTATATTATCAAAGGAGATGATTAAAAAAAATCCAAAATCACCCTGGGGTTATTTTTACCTTGGAGCATCTTTTGGATTCAGGGGTGTTAAAGCAGCAGATGATGAAAAATGGATAAAGGCTTTTATTGATGGGAATCTTGGGTATATTCAGCTTAAAAAGGTACAAGATCTGGACCCCACAATCATAGATATTTATTATGGTTTGGGAATTTATCATTATTGGCGCGGAGCGAAAACAAAAGTTTTTAAATGGTTAAAAATTTTTCCCGGTGAGAAGGAACTGGGTCTCAGTCAATTAGAGAAATGTATCCAGGAAGGGAACTACACTCGAGTTGAAGGTGAGTCTTCATTATTACGAATTTTAGTATATGAGGAGAGATTTCCGGAAGCGGTTGAACTTGCAGATTCTCTTATTTCAAGATACCCCGGATTTTTATTTTGTTACAGGTATAGGGGAATTGCATTAGTAAAACAGAAGAAATTCAAGAGTGCAATTGATAACCAGTATGAAATGATGGAAATTATTAATAATAGTAAATATGCAGTAAAATATACGTTATTTGAAGTTGAGAAGGAGTTATTTTATATTTATATTGAGATGGGTGATCATAAGAAAGCCAGGGAATATGGAACAGAATTAACAGTGAAATATAAGAAATATCGAACTGGGAGAATAGGAAAGGAATTACCAAAAATAAAGAAGACCCTTAAGAAATTATAGGATAGTGCAATGAAAATAAAAATTCAAAATAATGTTCATCGTTTAATTAATCATTCATCTATTGTTCTTATAACATCTTCATTTAAGAACTTAGAAAATATTATGACAGCTGCATGGTACCAGATAATTGATATTGACCCGGTTATAATTAGTATTTCAATCGGGATTAAAAAATTTACTCATGAGCTTATTGAGAAAAGTAATAAATTTGGGATTAACCTTCCTACTAATGATTTGATTGACCAGGTTTGGAAGTGTGGAAAGAAATCAGGAAGAGAAGTTGATAAATTTAAAATATCAAACTTCTCTAAATTCTCAGGCTCTGCATTAGGTGTTCCCTTGATTGAAGAATGCATTGCAAATTTAGAGTGTGAAGTCGTATTTAAAAAAACATTTAATCTTCACACTGTTTTTGTCGGGCAGGTCCACGGGGCATATGTTGAAGAAGGAACATTTAAAGATACATGGTTGGTTGATGAGAAAAATTTAGTTTTCCCATTTCATTTAGGCGGGAATAATATTATTGTAAATACTCCAAAAAAATTTGAGGTTGAATAGATATCTGCTTACAATTGTTTGCTTTTTCAAAGACAAAAGAATGTCATTGCGCATCGAAGATCTAGCGAAGCGTCCGTGTAGCGCGGCAATCTCGTGATATTCGAAGACCAAAGAATTATTTGCCAAACAAAGTAGGGATTAAGGGCCTTAACCCAGACTAATTGAACTTAATCCTCCCGAATAATGGCTGAAACCAATGCACAAAAATGTACACACGTTATAGAAAGTTAATATACGTCCCCATATTGTTTGCTCCACAAACAACAGTAATCAGACCGGGATATCAGATCGAGATTGTACTGATTGCATACAATCCTTAGTCTCAATCTCAATCTGAAAAATTAAAATAATTCTTTTCTGTTGTCTGTTCTCTATTTTTTGTAAGATTTTTTTTGTTTTAATATTTATCCCGTATGGATAAAGTGATAGTAGCCCAGCAATTTATTGGTGGGTACGGTTGCCCCTATGATTTTTCTGTCCTGTAGGGACAACTGATAAAAAATGATCTTCTGTCCCCAAAGAAATGTACCAATGAGAACAGACGAATTATCTTTTTCTTTTATCTTCCATCTATAAAACGACTGCTTCTGCGCCCTGCACCCAAGCGGAGCAGTGGTACAGGGTCTGTTCTCTGTTATCTGCTCTCGACAGCGAAGCTGTATGTTCTCTGCTATATTTTTATACAAGCAGAGCTTG
The DNA here is from genome assembly GCA_030630935.1 of Candidatus Mcinerneyibacteriota bacterium. GTDB lineage: Bacteria > AUK180 > AUK180 > JAQVHJ01 > JAQVHJ01 > DAOVMD01. The sequence goes on from DAOVMD010000258.1 coordinate 3,548, forward strand.
AATAAAAATATAGCAGCTATTGACAAAAGTTGAAAAAAATGTTATACTCAAAAAAATCAAAAAATGGAGGTCCGTGATGAGATTAGCAAAAAGAATGGAACGGCTCGGAACCGAGTCTGCATTTGAGGTTTTGGCAAAAGCAAAAGCTTTAGAAGCCCAGGGAAAAGAAGTTGTTCATTTACAAATTGGTGAACCGGATTTTGATACCCCGGCAAATATTACAGAAGCTGCAATCAAAGCTTTAAAAGAAGGAAAAACTCACTATGGTCCTTCAGCGGGTTTACCGGCATTTCGTAAGGTAATAGCAGAATATATTTCTGAGACACGGAAAATTGAAGTTAAACCGGAAGAAGTAGTTGTAACACCCGGTGGAAAACCAGTCATTTATTTTGCATTGACATTACTGGTTCAGGAAGGTGACGAGGTAATTTATCCAAATCCTGGTTATCCAATCTATGAATCTGTAATTAATTTTTCAGGTGCAAAAGCAATCCCGCTTCCGTTACTTGAAAAGAAGAACTTCAGGTTTGAAATTGAAGATTTAAAAAACCTGATTACTCCAAGGACAAAAGCAATTGTCATTAATTCACCACAGAATCCAACCGGTGGATTATTTGAACCGGAAGACCTAAAAGCGATTGCAGATATCTGTATTAAAAATGATATTTACATTTTCGCAGATGAAATTTATTCAAGGATAATTTATGGTGGGGAGCATCATTCAATCTTATCCGTACCTGGTGTAAAGGATAGAACCATAATGATGGATGGTTTCTCAAAAACTTATGCAATGACTGGCTGGAGACTTGGTTACGGTATTATGCCGGTGAAGGTTGCAGATCAGATGGCAAGATTAATGACGAATGTCAATTCTTGTACTGCAACATTTACTCAGATTGCAGGTATGGAAGGTTTAACCGGGGATCAAACTGAAGTTGAAAATATGGTAAAGGAATTCGGGAAAAGAAGAGATATTATTGTTGATGGTATGAATTCAATTGACGGTTTCAGATGTAATAAACCTAAAGGTGCATTTTATGTATTCCCGAATATTGAAGGAACCGGAATGCGTTCAAAAGAATTAGCAGATTACTTACTTGAAGAGGGCGGTGTCGCAGGTTTAAGCGGGGCAGCATTTGGAAAGTATGGTGAAGGATTCCTGAGATTCTCATATGCAAACTCAGTTAAGAATATTGAGAAAGCAATCGATATGATTAAGGCTGCATTGAAGAAAAGATAAACAGAAATATATTTTTATAATTTATTGAGGACGGATTATTTTTAATCCGTCCTCTTTTTTTTTACAGTAATTTTAACGAGAACGAAAACAAAGAAAAAAATAATTAAATTTAACTCACTTCGCTCAAACTTTTTTTATTGATCCCGATATCCTTCCCCGAAGTAAATTCGGGGTAAACTACATATACGGGACGTCGGCGCTTTGCTTGTCGCAGGAACTTAAGAGAACGGACGAGAACTAAAATAAAAAAACAAAAGAAAAAAAATTAACAGGGACTGGAAGAAACTTATAATGTAATATTAAAATATCGTTATATTTGTTTAGAGCAACTGGTGG
>DAOVMD010000001.1 GCA_030630935.1 Candidatus Mcinerneyibacteriota bacterium
CAAAGGAACGAATATATTTATCCCAGTTTTTTTCATCTTGATAATAGTAGACTTTCTCGTTTTTTTCAATAATTTTCTTCAAATTACTTAATTTATTTCTCATAATGTCCAAGTCAAAAGGAACATTATATTCGTTTCTATAATTATCAGAAAATATTAGAATATAAAAACCTAAATACACCATTGAAAATATAATTAAAACTACATATAGGGCATTTTTTAATTTAATCTTATTCATATCCTTAATTATTAGATTTTAACTTTCAAAAGAACCTTCAATAAGGTAAAATCTACGTGAGTAATGGGATAAATCAATTGTTATAATGGTTTACCCCACTTAACCAACTGGGTTAAGTTAATAACTCTTAAAAAGGTTATATTATGATAACAAAAAATTCAACAGAAGTCAAGAAGAAAAAAAGTGTTAGTAGTGTGTATGAACTGTCCAAAAAATTTTGAATAGAGCCGACCTATGAGATGCTGACGGTAATAGCTGGCCTTAAAATGCTCAACAGATTCGTAAACAAGGTTAATTTCTACAGGTTAAGGGAATTTATTCCTAATATAGTATAAATAACCCAATTAAGGGGGATTAAAATCGGGACTAAAGTTCACTTCTGTTAAATTTGTTAACTTTATAGAGAACTAAGAGCAGATACCAGAAAAGAATTGTTTCCAAAGCAAAGTAGAGACGCATCGAAGATCTAGCGAAGCGTCAAAGGCTTTCGACCTGACAGTAAGAGTTTAACCCCCCCAAAAAAATTAATAAGGTTTCCACATCTTTTCACTTTTAAAACTCAATTAATAAAAGATATTACAATATTTATATAGTTTTAGGTAGAATTTTTAGGGGAACTTCCAAAAGAAAAATCATAGTATCACTTTTATTTACTTGAAAAATCTGTAAAGATTTGTTATAATCTATTTTATTAATATAAAGAGGAAGGAACTTTTTAAAATGAAATTATCAATTGTTATACCTGTTTATAATGAAGAAGAAACTGTTGAAGCCGTTATTGATAAGATATCGTCCATTGATAACCTTGGTCTTGAAATCGAAATAGTCGTGATTGACGACGCGTCTGTCGACAATAGTTTAAATATTCTAAAAAGGCTTGCTGAGAGACATGACAAGGTTAAGGTTATTGCTCATGCCGTAAATTTTGGGAAAACAGCTGCATTAAACACAGGGTTCAAAGATGCGTCAGGAGATATTATAATTATTCAAGATGCAGACTTGGAATATAACCCTGAAGACTACAAATCTCTTATCCAGCCAATCCTTGATGGAAAAACAAATGTTGTTTATGGTTCAAGATTCCTTAACCCAAATTTAAAAATGCCATTCTGGTTCAAAGTCGGAAATAAGTTCTTAACTTTCATAACAAATATTCTCTTTGGATTACACCTAACTGATATGGAAACATGTTATAAGGTTTTTAAAGCACCTGTTTTAGAGGGAATTGAAATAAAATCTAAGGGGTTTGGTTTTGAACCCGAATTTACAGCTAAGATTGCAAAAAATAAACATAAGATATTAGAAATACCAATTAGCTATAATAGAAGAGATTATTCAGAAGGGAAAAAGATTATAGTATTTGATGGAATTGTAGCATTTTTTTCAATCGTTTGGTATAGATTTTTTAATTAATCTTTCTTTTTAAAATATCTGTACTTATATATCGTAATCCTAATTTATCGCTTTCTGAAATACTTAATGAACGCGAAGTTATAGTACCATAAATATAGCAAGTAAAAATAAGAAATCAAAGATTAAGTTAGGCGGAAATTTTATTAATATTTTTATTAATAGAATTGCTCCTGGGATTTTAGAACCCCAATAAACCAATTAACAAGATTCTCATATCTTGTTTTTTGGGATCAATTTAATATACTATTTTGATAAACAGTTCTATAGTCAGAAATTGATATCTTTTTATTTAAATAGCCGTTTTCGATACAAAAATCAAAAATCTTTGTTCCTTTATACAGTTAAAATAACATGAAATGAGGATAATTTGTCCCAAGCCTGGCATTAAAGATAACAGTATTTAATTCATCTTTAATTTTTTCCAGCCAATTCTTTTCTTCAAAAGGAATTAACATTTCTACAATATTCATAGGGTGTTTCCATTAAAAAATAAATTTTCATATTTTGGCTTTAACCTTTCTAATCATATTTTTTCTTATTTATAGGGTATCTTGATTAAAGATATCCATTGTCTATTAAAGATCTGGAAATAAATCCTGCTATCAATTCATTTCCACACATTTAATACCACCCAAATCTAACTTTTATTAGAACCCACAGTGCAACGAATCCGCCCTTCCAATTTATTTTTTTACCATCAGCATTTTTCCTGGGATTATATGTAATTGGTACCTCATATATTTTTAAACCATTTTTCAATATCTTTGCTGTAATTTCCGATTCTATATCGAAACGGTTACTTTTTAATTTCAGTTTTTCTAAAACTTCACTTGTCAAGACTTTATAACAAGTCTCCATATCTGATATCCTTCCTCTGAACAGTATATTCGTAACCAGCACCAGAAACTTATTCCCCAGATAAAACAGCAGAGCCCCCTAATTTTTATTCCCTTTATGGAACCGATTCCCATAAACCACCTTTTTATTCTCTTCTAAAATTGGTATTAATAGATTCTTAATATCTTCTGGATTCAGTTCCAGGTCCGCGTCCTGAATCAATAAAATATCTCCGGATGCTTTTGAATAACCTTCTCGAACTGCTGCGCCCTTACCGCGATTCCTTTTAAATAACGATATTTTAATATTTGATTCTGGGAATTTCCTGACAACACCTGCTGTTCCATCAGTTGAACCATCGTCTACAACAGTTATTTCTTTCTCGATAGGAAGTTGAAGAGATTAAACCATTTCAACAATTTGTTTAATTGTTTTAATTTCATTATAAACTGGAATTATTATAGATAGCTTAATATTTTTTTTAATAACTCATTCATAATTTTCTAATGTTTTAATCTTAAATTTTCCTTTCTCAAAATATTCTTTACCATATACAGATTCTTCAATATTTATTAAATTAATTTTGTTAATATTGCGCCCCACATTAAGTCCCATTTCTATTGCATGATCTTGATTATTATAACGGAACAATCCGTTTCTACCGATAACAATTAAGTTTTTGATATTACTTAAATATTCTTTGATGACCTTTAAGTTCTCTAAATAATTTAATTTATAAATTGGATATGCATCTTTTTCTTTATGAATAAAATAATTCATCACTTCTTTATATTCTATATATTTTAATCGCTCTAAATGTGGATATACTAAGTGAAATAGTTTATCTTTATCCATATTCCAAATATTATCATGATCGTCACAAAAGAATTCTACAACTAAAGATGTCTTTTGGGGGGGAGATAAAGAAGAACTAAAATTCTTCGGCTCCATAATCCTACCAAACGGAATTTCTTTATTTGGAAAATAAATCCATTGATCATCAAATATTCGAGGTTTATCTAATAAAATAATTAAAGAAATATGTGATCTGAATTTTAGGCACTTAAATGCATTGAGTACGGATTGAGGAGGAGGGGGTTCTAATTTTGACAAGAGTATTGTAATTGGAATTGAAGAAATTACATCTCCATTTATATTTACTTCAAAATGTTTCTTTCCATTAAACAGAATTTTATATATTTTGCAATGATTATGATAAATAACCTCGGGAAATGTATTAAATTCAATTTCTCCTCTGTTGCTTTTGAGTATCATCTTTTTCATATATTCATATAACATACTAGAACCAAATCTGGGATAATAAAAATAATCGATTAGGGTTTTAGTATTGTTTTTATTTAAAAAGAGATTTTTTAATATTTCGATAATCGATAATTTTTTAATTCTTTGTTGTGCCCAATCTGCAGATATATGCTTCGGAGATATTCCCCATATTTTCTCAGAATAATTTATCATATTTAAATTTGACAAAGTTTTCCCAAATTCAGAAATAAAAAATTCTTCTAGAGAATTTACCTTTTTCTCTCTAGTTAATCTCTTGATTCTTTCATAAATATATTCCAGAATAATTCTACCACTTTTTAAAAATCCAATGTTTTTTAATACATTTCCAAGCTTAATAGGATAAAAATAATATTTTCTATCTATATAAAATCGAGTTATTCTCTTAACAGTCAATAATTCATCACCTAATAAGTCTTTAACAAAATTTAATATTTCTTTATTCTTTGTAAAAAATCGATGTGGTCCGATATCAGTCTTAAACTCACCATATTCTAAGGTTTTAGATAAACCTCCAACATTTGATTCTTTCTCAATTATAAAGACTTTCTTAGATTGATCTTCTAATGTTTTACATGCAGCAGATAAACCTGAAGGTCCAGCTCCTATAATTATAACTTTTTTGTCGGGGTTATTCACTTTTAGTTTTATTGTTCTCCAATATCTCATTTTCTAACAATGTTTGATAAATAATTTCAGCGATAATTTGGTTCCCTTGTTTATTAGTATGAGTATCATCAATAAACAATGTTTTATTTGAATAAATAAATCTTGGGTCTTTATTTATATCTACAAACATAATTTCTTTATTATTTAATTTTTCTTTTATTTTCCCAAAATAAGAAGAATATAAATATTTCGCATTTGAATAATAAATTGACCAATCTTTATCCTGGGTTATTTTTATTTCCAATTTAGATGGGGTTTCTTTCATAACTACCGTTGGTTGTAAAAAAACAATATATTTAAAACTAAATGAGGATGATATTTTTTTCATCTTATAACAATTGTTTACAAAATATTGGATAATAGTTTCAGCTTTTTTATCTATGTTTTCTTTCGAATACTTTAGATCCATCTCTTTTTCTCTTTGAATTAATTTTTTATTCTTGAGCTTTATTGATACCTGTCTAAAGATATTGCTTTTGTTTAATAGATTAATAAAACCAAGAATAATATTTTGAAATATTTTTTGATCATTACTTATAAATCTTTCAAGAGAATCATCAAGCTCATTATAAAGAGGTGATAAGCCTTGGTAGTTCTCAGTTATAATCCCCCAATTAATATCATTCCAACCCGTTAAAGAAATAACAATATCCGGATTATAATCAATCATTTCATGTATTAGCAAAGCAAGTTCTTGCGAAGAGGTATATCCTGGAATTCCACAATTCAGAACCTCAATTATGTTGTCTTTTTTTCCAAGCTCTTTAACAATGGTAGTAGAATCATCTTCCCATCCTAAATTAAACATTGATGAGCCTCCTAAAAATATAATTCTAATTTTACCCGGGGGTTTAATTTTTGAAAACTCTTCTCCGCGAAACCCCTTTGAATTAATTTTGTATTTTGTTACTCCAGCGATTTTTTCTGTTGAATATCCTTTATAAAAAACCAGGGGTTGACTTTGGAGAATGTATTCTCCATAACCTCCATATAATAAATTACCATTGAGTGAAACCATTGCAAATTGTTGTATATTTAAATCTTTTATTGGAAATTTTCCAATGACATAATCAATAATCGTAAAAAAGATTAAGATTAAAAGTATTGTCGCTATCTTAAATATAGTTTGTTTAATCTTCATAATATAAAGTATATCACAAATTAAAAAAAAAGTCAACACACTACTAGGAATCTTTCTTTCTTAAATATACCTTATATTCCCCGATTGATTTAACACAAAAATATTTATGTTTAATGTAAAAATTTAATTGCTTACAATTTCTTATTAATTTTCGAGAATTATATCCATCAAATTTTTCTTCTTCCAGCCAAATGATTAGTTTTACATTGTTTTTTTCAAGACTTTCTATTATCCTAAGTTGCTTCTCTGTAGTTGGTCTTAAAACCACGTCAATTAATGAATCATAATATGTTGGATTTCTCCGATTTGTCATGAAATATAATGGAGGAGCACCCCAGGGAACAACAAAAATGTAATCTTCTTCATTTGTATTTGTTAAAATTGTATCCACTAAATCTTGTGTAATTTTATAGCTCTTTTTTTCTGATGTATAATATTTTGAATGTTGGGATCTTACTATATATATTGGCTTAATTAAAAACTCTAAATCGATTAATGTTTGTAACACTCCTGTGATACTTATAAGCATAAGAATTGAAATCAACACTCCTTTAATTAATCTAATCGGTTTTTCTTTCTTTTCTAAAAGAATTATCAAAAAAGCCTGAAAATAAAAAACCGTATTAACTCTAAGGATGTGGTAATAATCAGAGCGACCAAATATCCTTGGTAACATTAAGATTCCCCAAATAATAAACAGTATAAGAAAGTGTTTTTTGGGTTTTTCTTTTAATAGTAATGACAATGTTAAAACTCCAAAAAACGTAGATATTAAAGGAAATAGATATGTAATTAACATAAATAGGTAATGTAATAAATGCCTGAGATATTCTGTTGAATTATGATGAAAGGTATGACTTAATAAATATTCCATATGAATTGTTGCTGAATCCATATATGGCAAACTTGAAACATTGAGGTGTTTTACCGATTCAATTAATGTCTCATTTAAAAATTTACTGAAATAATTTCCCAGATAAAGAAATTCAATAAATAAAATTAAAATCATCGGCACAAGAAAAACAATTGTTATTTTAAGTATTCGTGAAAACATTTGTTTTTTATCGTTATAAATATATATCATATATATATATGAGGCAATAAAAAATGGTACTATATCATAGAAACTAAAACACATAGAGAAACCGATAAAGATTGAAAAAAGAATTAGATATTTAGTTGTTTGTTGTTTTGAATATTGAAATAAAAAATAAATAGATACAATTATACAAAGTAAGTGCATTTCTATAAATCCCATCAAACAAAAAATGGAAGATATCCAGGCAGAAAACAGTGAATTTTTTGAGATATTATTCACCAAAACAAATATTAATACTCCTGCAACTATATATGAAAACCATTCTAAGACTAAAAGCGAAAAGCCATTACCTTGAAATATTTTCAATATTAATGCTGGAAGTAAAACTTCTCCAGGGGGAAAAAGCAGCCAATAATCAATATATGGCTTTTCGCCAAGTAATATTCTAAATGCATTGTTAACATACTCTGCATCATCACCAAAGGGGATATAAAGGCAGACCTGTTTGAATCTTAATAAACTAAATAAGACGAAGAGAAATAAGACTATCAAATGTGGTGATATTTTATTTATTGATCTAAACAAATTTTCAAATTCTTTGTTATTCATTTCTTAATTATACAGAAATTTAAAAAAAATGTCAACTAGTATTTGGATTTAATTTTGCAAATTTTTTAAAAATATATTATAATAAAGTCTTATTTATCTTATATATATTAAAAATTTTCATTGCATTTTTTATTAGAATATTATATAATCAACAAAGGAGATTTTAATGATAAATCTAACTGCTGGAGCCAATTTTTCTTTTGATAATATGAAAAGATGCTCAAAATGCATCCTTCCAGAAACATACCCAAAGATTACTTTCAATGAAAATGGGGTTTGCAACTATTGCATCAATCATACTCCAATAACTTCAAAAGGTGAGGAAGCTCTGCTTAAGGTTCTGGATAAATATCGGAAAAATGATGGTTCATATGAATGTATTGTTCCCATTAGTGGAGGAAGAGACAGTTCCTTTGTTCTTTATTATTTGGTAAAAAAAATTAAGATAAAGGTCTTAGCTTTAACTGTTGATCATGGGTTTTTGCTCCCTTTAGCATTTAAAAATATCGAAAACATTACTAAATCTCTCAACCTTGATCATCAATTTATTAAAATACCAGAAAAAAAAATTCTTACTTCAAAAAATAATACAAAAATAAAATTTCGGGGGTGGGTAAAGAAGCCATCTATTAACACAATTATTCCTGTAATAAATGCTGGTGACAAAACCATGAATCACCTTATGGCTAAGTTTGCTTATAAGCGCGATATCCATGTAATTTTCGGTGGAAACATTGTTGGAACAACTGAATTTGAGCATGATTATTTTAAGTTAGGATACATGGGTATTTTTCCGAATTATAAATGGAAATTTTCTTTTACCGAGAAATTAAATATTAACTTACATTATTTTTTGGAATTTATTAAAAATCCTTATAATTTTCACTATTCAATTTTTATAGAATATTTTTTAGGTGCATTAGTCTTTTTTTATGAAGATTTAATAAAACCTCCGAGTGTAGATTTTATTGGATTTTGGGATTATATCTATTGGAATGAAAAGAATATTATAAATACCATCACAGAAGAACTTAATTGGCAAAAAGCTTCCGATACAACAACAACCTGGAGAATTGACGATGCTGCATATCCATTAATTAATTATTTATATTTAACTATTGTTGGATTTACTGAACACGATGAATTGTATAGTAAAATGATTCGGGAGGGGCAAATCGATAGAGAAACGGCACTGAAAAAGTGTTTATGTGACCATAAGCCTCGTCTTGATATAATAGAAGACAATTTAAAATTTTTTAACATTAACAAAAAAGATTTAGATCATTCTTTAGAAATATACCGGAATAAATTTCTTCAAGAATTATTAAAAAACAATTCAAAGAATATATCTAAATGAAAAAAACAATAAAAATAAGAATATTTAAAATAAGCCTTATTATTATTTTTGTATTATTATTTCTTATTTGTTCAGAATTCATACTTAGAAAATTTTCTCCTTTACCTATATTTTCTCCTTATCTTGATTATCCTCCATATAAAATAATCTCATTTAAATCAAACTTAAATGGCATTACATCACCAACAACATTTTCCACGAATAAGTGGGGATTTCGTGGAATAGATCCCCCAAAAGATTGGGATAATTATCATACAATTATAACCATTGGGGGAAGCACAACGCAATGTTTATTTCTCGATGATTCAAAAGCATGGCCCTTTATTCTTGAAAAAGAATTAACTGAAAAGAAAAATTCAAAGTTTTGGGTTGGAAACGCTGGCATTGATGGTCACTCATCAACAGGACATTTATTTGTAATGAAAGAAGTAATTTTAAAAATTAAGCCCAAAACCGTGATTATGCTTGTGGGAACAAATGATCTTGCATGTTCTTTGACTGGTGAGATTTATAAACCGGAAAAGATCTTTTTAAAAAAACTAAATAAAAAAGGAATCTGTTACTTTCTTTTTTCCAATTTAAAAATATTACAAATTTTAAATCTTTGGAAAGAAATTGTTTTTAATCGCAATGTGGTTATTAGTAAAGAAGTTGATTGGAATTTTATTCCTAAAAAACTTGAAACAGAAACCCTCCTACCTGAAGATTTAAGAAAGATTTTACCTTCTTTAAAAACTTTTCGATTAAATATAGAAGATATTATCCAATTATCTAAAGAAAATAACATTCGCATTATTTTCCTTACTCAGCCCTCTGTTTATTCTGACAATAAGTTTTGGTTAAATAAAGAAACCCCTATTTTTTGGATTCCAAAACAAAAATACCATATTTCAGGAAATACAAAATTTAAACTATTAACTATTTTTAATAATGAATTAATTAAAATATGCAAAGAAAACAATGTTGAGCATTTTGATTTAGCATCAAATATTCCTCACAATTTTGAATATTTTTATGATGATGTTCATTTCAATGATAAAGGATCAATTTTAGTTGGAAAAGAAGTTGCAAATTATATGATTAAAACAATGGAGAAAACAGATACAAAATAATTCCTTTAATATTGCTATTGACTTTTTTTACAAATATGCTATAATGTTTATATGCATAGAAATATATTTTTTTTAATTTTTTTTGGTAAATCGGAAAATTAAACTTATGTTATTAATTTTTTTTATATTCTTCTTCGCAATCGTTTTCCCAGGATATATATTTTATCTTAAGATAAAGCAACATCTTAATTTCGAAGAAAGTTACTCTACTGTTTTATTCTTTTCTATTAATCTTGGTTTATTTATAAACGTAATATTATTTCTTATCTTATCAGTTACTAAAATAAAGCTAAATGTTTTATATTTTTTATATCCTATTTTATTTATCTCTTTACTTGGATTTCATCTGAAAAAGATTAAGGCTCATATAGAAAATTTAAAGATTAAAAAAGAAGAATGGTTTCTTCTTTTAATTCTTTTATTATCTTTCATTATCTTATTATTTAAAAAAGGTGAAATACCTATAGATATAAATTATCTTGTCCCTGTTTCAAGAAGCTTGGACGAAGGCTATCTTGTAAATAAACAGTTTGTCTTTACATCTGAAATTTTCGATCCAAGGTTTTCATTCAATCCTTATTGTTATATAATACTATTAATTAAATTATTTTCAAATTACTCCTTAATTTATATCTGGAGAAACATACCTTTTATTTGGGTTTTTTGTTCTTTAATTTCTTTATATTCTTTTTCAAATATTTACTTTAACAACCAAAAAGTTGGATTATATGTAATTTTAATTTTTTTTCTGCATTTCGGTGGCGTTTTTTTTAATATGATTGGTTTCACAACTTTTAGTAAACCTCTGCCTGTTCATTTATATGTTTATATTCCATTTCTATGGCTTATTGTCATGAAGTTTTTCAAAAATAATAATTTTATTTTATATCTTGTTTTATTCACCGCTTTTACTAATCTAATTTCATATAATCCGTTTTATTTAATTCTTGCCCTTTTTTCATTATTCCCTCTTTTTGTATATGAAACGATATATCGTCCCCAAGACACAATAAAAAAGACACACAAAATTTTATTTATATTTTTATTATGTTTTCCATTCTTAATTTTTAAGCTCATTATTTTTTCCAGTTCAAATCCAGGATTTTATGATCTGGTTTTTGTAAACACTTCATATTCTTTTAGAAATGTAATTATTTTCTTAAGTAAAAACGCATATATATTAAATCCCTATTATTTATTTAGAGTTGATTATAGTTTAAATTCGTATAGTTATTTTGCTTATCCAATTTCATCTATTATTGCTCTTTTTATAACACCATTTTTTTTCTTTTCAAAAGAATGGAAAAAGATTGAAATACGTCTATTGTTATTATGTATATTTTTTATCATCTTTATCGCTGAGAATCCCATTTTGTTTCCACTTCTTTCGAAATTTATTTCCCTAATTTATGCCCAGGCAATTGGAATTATAATACCCCATTTTATAATCACAGGATATGCTTGTTACTTAATCTTTAATTATATAGGTAAAAAATTTAAAAAATCAAAGAATATTATTCTATTATTATCCCTGCTAGTAATATTCCTTTGGTCTTTTAATCACATAAAAAATAATTATCATGTTCTAAAAAATGATTTTGTCAATAGAGAAAAATTATATGAACTACCTGAACCAATAAATTATATTAAATCAATGGGAATAGAAAATAAAATGTTTTTTTCAGATCCAACGTTAAATGATTTTATCTGCAGCTTCTCTAATAATTTTGTTTTTTATGTATATTCAACTGACAGCAATCCAAACGATCCTTTCTCAGTAGAAAGAGAGAATAAATTTAATGCAATCATAAAAGAGAATAATATTGATATAATCAAAAGTTTCTTTTTTATCAACAATATAGACTTCCTAGTAATTACGAAAAATTATCCATCAAAAGAAAAATTAAACTTGATAAATTTAGAACAAATTTATTTTTGCAAAAAAGAATATAATATGTTTCCTCTTTATTTAAAGATAAAAGAAAATGATCTCTTTCCAATAGAATGGGAAGATGAAAATTATATTATGTTTAAAATATCTCAGAATTAAATTATTCATATTTGTTTTAACGTTTCCAGAAATTTTTACAATAGAAAAGTTATAATATTCTAAAGATATAAGCTCCTTATAAATTATTCTTCGTCAAAATAACCTCTCTATGTACTTTCTGTTTAATTTTTTTATAACTTCCAAACTAAAGTAATTAAAAGTTTTGGGGTGTAACCCATGTCCGTGCATTTGCAAGTCAATGATATTCTTTTCTGTTATTACTAAGTCAAAATGTTCCTTTTTTCTATAGGATAATGTTAATATTTTGATGTTTATGATTTAAGATTGACCCAGAACCACTCAATACAGTCGAGTATCTGGACGCAGGAATTGGGGTTATTGGCAATATTAAAGGAGACTATTTTTTTCTATCGTTTGTTTCTTCGTGTATTTGTTGTATTGATATTCATTTTTTATATTTATTTTTATCTTTATTAATGCTATTGCTGACCTCTAACTACAGAGGTAAATTATACCATTTTAAAGAATTATTCAGCAACCCAAAAGTTAACATTTTGATATTTTAACATCAAGTAATATTTTTTTCTTGACAAACCACCTAAATATGATATAATATTTATTCAATAAGGATTACTTATGAATAATTTTATATATAATTTAAATCATATAAAACGATTTTCTCTTTACTTCCTGGTGTTTATGCTTCCTTTAATCTTTTCACCTGTGAATTTCTTAGTATTTGAGATTCCCAAGATCCTGTTTATCTCATTTATGGCATTGGTCTTTGCTATAATCTCCTTTATTGAACTCTGGTCTAAAACCGAGACTGAACAATCAAAACTCCTTAATCATTATATTTTAATATTTATCATCATATCCTTAATATTAGTTGGATATGGTCTCGTGTTTAATAACTCTGGAAACATTCGTTTCTTAGAATTAACTACCCCTGTTCTTTTTCTCTTTGTGATATTTACATCCATCACAGACTCTGTCAGATTTACAATGCTAAAAGTAGGGTTATTCTCTCTATTGATTGTCTCTATCTACGGTATACTACAAAGCCAAGGAATTGATCTTGATATCTGGGCAGGAAATATTGGGAAGAAAACTGTATTCTCAACCATTGGAAATCCAAACACTGCTGCAGAGTTCTCCTTCCTGCTCTTTCCGGTTATTGCTTATTTCTTCCTATCCTCAACTCGAAAGGGAGTAAAGTTCTGGTACGCTTTACTGGGAATCGTTTCTTTACTTTTCAGTTTCATCTGCCAATCCAAAGGAGCTATACTTTCTTTTATCATTGCTTCATTTATTATTGTTTTTTTTATGATAAAGTCTAAAAAAAAGAAAATAGCCGTTTCTCTTGTTATTACCGGTTTAATTACCATTGGCATATTCTTTTCAAGTTTTATCTTTTTAAGGGATACAAGTGCAGGGAATTTTATCTCTCAATATTTTCCAAACAAACTTCCGTTTCAAAACCGAATTGCGGTGTTTACTAATACTCTAAAAACCATCCGGAATAATTCAATACTGGGCGTTGGACCTGGAAATTTCCAGTATTACTATACATCTGAATTTTTAAACAACGAGTACATTGTAAATAAGCCCCTGGATCCACATGCGGTTCTGGTTAAAAGAGCCCATAATGAATTCTTGCATATCTCTACCGAATTTGGAATATTGGGATTGGGATTCTTGGTTCTATTCTGGATATTGACATTCAAAGGAGGACTCATACTTTGTAGAAAAAACATTTGGTATTATTTTGTTCTTTGGGCAGTTGTTTTTATTTTCCTCGAAAGTTTTATTAATTTCCCCCTACAAAATCCAACTGTCCTAATTTACTTTATTTTGATTCTTTCTTTTATTTTCAAAAAGTTTAATTTCCCCAAAAAATTACCACACAAATATACTCCTATATTAATTTCTATTTCTGGAATTATTCTTCTGGGAATATGTATTTTATCTATAAAAACATTCATTTCTGATACTTATCTTCTTAAATCCAATCAGCTTATCTCTAACGGAGATCTGGTCCGAGCAAGAGTGTATTTAAAGAAATCAATAAAAGCAGACCCAAAGAATTTCATTGCCAGAACTAACCTTGGTGTGGTGGAATACAACCTGAAAAACTATTCAGAAGCTGAAAAAATCCTGCTTAAAAGTAAAAGGGGAATTATTGATTTCAACCTTTTCTTTAATTTGGGAATGCTTTATCAAAATACCGGTGATTTAAATAACGCTTCTGTAAATTTACAAAAAGCTTTATCTTTGAATCCATATCATGAAGACCTGAAATTCAAGTTAATTAATATATATTTATTCAGATTTCAACTTAAAAGAGCCTTTGAAATAATTACAAGATTCAAGCTCTCTCCTCATACCTCAGAACAATTCATGACATTTGGTTTTTTACATAAACTAAACGGAAACTTTTGGCAAGCACAATGTGATTTTAAGCAAGCCTTTAATGATTCAAGATTTCAAATAATAATTTTAAAAAATGCACCCATACCAAGAGATTTTTACCAAGATTATTCTTTATTCAATAAAACTTCCAACCCTCTCTTAGAAATTGGTATATTATATTACTTACAACAACCAAAAAAACAAATCCTGTTTAAAATTGACCAATATTTAAAGGTTATTGACCAGGAAGAAGTTAAAAATTATATATTGGGTATTAAAGCGGAACTAAATAATGATTTTATCTCCGCAGTTAAATATTACAAAAAAAACCGCGGTAAAAACCTTAACCTTGATTTAGCTAGAGTTTATTTAAAACAAGGAAACCTTGATAATTTCCTTATTTCTATCAAAGATGTATTTAATCAATTTCAACTTCATGATAATGTAGATGAATATTCTCTACCGTTCTTCAATGAAGATATTAATGTTTTAGAATTATACCGAAAGTTCTTTAGTGGTTCAAGTTTAAAAGATCTTATTAAATCGTATAAAATCTGTTCTCTTTCTTCTTCTTCATCGTCCTTATTTCTTTATTTTCCAGTTTATTTTAATTTCATAAACGATCAATTCGATGAACTTTATCGTGAATTGAAAAGAGATGAATTATTATACAAACATTCATTACATCAAGTAAATGAAAATTATTTAGCAATTTTACCAATTTTTGCTCCCGCTTATCTTAAATTTGAAGAGCTTCCAAAAGAAAACCACCTATTTTTTGAGTTTTTTCTGTTTACAGAGTTAGAAAATAATTTGATTTTAAATGATGAGGGCTTAATTCCCGTATTCCGAAATTATTTATCTTCAAAATATGACATTTCAATCAACAATATCCCATTAAAAATTAAAGATCTAGAAATTTATTTAATTAAATTGTCATGTTTGGATATTGATGAACATAAAATTGATTTAGCTTTTTTCTACTTATTAAAAGGAAAACATTCCAAGTGTATACAAATTCTTGAAACGTTAAAGAAAAAAGACTCTAAAAGATATCAGTTATTAAAAATTTTAACACATTTTCATTTAACAAACGATGAAATAGATGTTGAACTCTTTTACTCTTCAGATGAAATGAAAGAGTTTGGTAATCAAAATGATTTCCCTTTAAATATCTATGAAATTTATGCAAAAATTCTTACAACTCCATATTTACAATTAAAAAATAAGGATAAAACCTTTGAAGCCAACTTTAACAAATATTCTCAAATGTAATACATGCGGATCATATAAGCTTTCAGAAGAAAAACGTTTTCTAATTTGTAATAATTGTGGGAATAAATACAAGATTATAAATGAAAATACAATTAAATCCATTAAAGATGAATCAAAAAAGTATTACTTTGATGATATTGATATTTCTGATTTCTCCCAAGAACATAACACTCCCTTCTTCCTATTCTCTGAGAAAATAATAAATAAAAACTACACCAAGTTAAAAACAATTCTCTCCGAATTAAAAATTGATCATCAAATTTATTATTCTTTGAAAACAAATTTTAATAACTTTCTTCTTGAAATAATTAATAAGAAGTTTAATTATGCTTCAGCAGCCTCAATTCTTGAGTTATCAGCTGCAATGAAAGCAGGATTCAAAGGTTCAGACATAAGCTATGACGGACCTGTTATGCGAAGATACGAGGTTGAATATGCAATTGAAAACGGTGTTAAATTATTTAATATTGACTCAATTGAATCTGCTGTTATTTTAAATGAAACTGCTGTTAAATTGAATAAAAAACTTAAAATTTCGCTAAGGTTAAATTTTAACTTCGGCAGCAAATTTTTCAGACTAATTCATGTTTTTAATGAGCGGTTTGGTTTTTCTTATATTTATTTTAATTATTTTATGAAGAAATTTAAAACTTTTAAAAATTTGAATATAATAGGACTAGGGTTTCATTTAGGGTCTCAGATATCAAATGTTGAAATTTATTTGAAGGCTTTTAAAAAGTTAATTAAATTAATATATGAAATTGATAAAAAGTACCGAATAAGTATTTCTCATATAAATATCGGTGGCGGATTTCCAGCATTAAATATTAAAAAGAATACTTTTTTTAAACTTGGTTTAAGATATTTAAAAATCTCTAATAAATCAAATAATAATAGAAACATGCTTATCCGGAAGTTATTAAACGGTATATCTATAATCCTTAAAAAGAAAAACCTTCCCATTAAAATCTTTCTTCAGCCTGGAAGAAGTATTGTTGGAGATGCAGGAATCCTGATAACAAAAATTTATTCGATAAAAAAAGAGTGGGTTTTTCTCGATGCAAGCAATAATTTTCTTCCCGAAACTTTCTTAACTGTTAACCGGGATATAATTAATATCTCAAAACTTGGGGCAAGAAAAGATTTCAAATATTCCTTTGCAGGAAGAACACTCTGTGCAGATATTTTTAATATAAACGTAAACCATCCCCGTGCAGATATTGGTGATATAATAGTTATAAACTCATCGGGTGCTTACAGTTTATCAAGAGCAAATAATTTTACAACACTAACTCCACCAATCTGGTTAATTACAGAAAGTGGTCAAATAAACTGTGTCTCATCCGGAGAAGAGGTAGAAGATGTCATCAGGCGATTTAAATGAAGGATTTGAGTTTTGGGATAAGGTAGGGAAATCATTTATTGACTATTCCACTGCTCCTACAACAAAGTATTATTTTGATGAAGAAATTACCGCAATAAAGAAACACTTTGAATTATCTCCTGAAAAAACTTTTTTAAAATTAGACCTATGGAATGAAGCAATTAATACTAATATTCTATTTGAAGTAGCAAAATCGGGGATTGAATGTTTTGGACTCGATATATCTGAAGGTATTGTTCAGCGTGCCTATAATAAATCCCGTTTTGAGGGAGTAGATATAAACTTTGTAATTGGAGATATTTTTAATCTTCCATTTAAGAAAAATTCTTTTGATTATTTATATACAATGGGAACAATTGAACATTCAAAAAACATGGAATCGATTGTTTCTCAAATCTATCAAGTACTCAAGCCCGGTGGGAAAGCAATTATAGGATTACCAAATAGGCTGGATCCTTTTTTCCGCCCGCTATTAAAAAATATAATGGAGCTCTTTAATATATATTCGTTTGGATTAGAAAAGTCATTAGATGTTGCAGAATTAAGAAATCTGTTTTTTAAGAATAAATTCAGAATTTTAAATTCCGGAAGCATGTTGTTTCTTCCCGGAATATTACGAATAATAGATCTTTTCTTTTTTAAATATTTTAGGTTTCTAACAAAAGTTACGGAAATACTATATAAGCCTTTTCAATTTTTAAAAAGAAAAATCCCATTTCTTAGACTTTCCGGTTATTTAATTTATATTGTAGTGGAGAAGAAGCAATGGTAATTCAAGAAAATATTGACTTTTGGAATGAAGCTGTAAGTCGCAATAAAGAAATATCCGTTATTGGATTCAATGCCCTTGATAACTACCCCATGGCTGAAGATCATGGAGAACTTAGAGAAGCTAAACATTTCTTCAAACCAATCTCCGGGGGAAAAAAACTTGACATCAGCTGTGGATATAGTAGATTTCTTTTTGAATATGCTGAGAAAGGATTGGAATGTCAAGGTTTTGATTTCTCTCCTGAAATGATAAAAATAGGAAAAATTTCTGCAGAATCTAAAAAATTAAAAATTGCTTTTTATGAAAATACTATTGACAACTTTAATCTTCCAAATATTAAATTCTATTATATCTGGTGCCACGATGCAACAATGTATCTTTCCCGTTATGAAATATCTAAATTATTCAATTTAATAAACCGGTATTTGAAAAAGGATGGAATCGCTTTTGTTGAGTTTCGAAATAAATTTTATGTTTTTGCTCTCTTTACAGAATTATCCAAATTTTTTCTGAAAACTATTTATCCTGGATTT
Source organism: Candidatus Mcinerneyibacteriota bacterium (assembly GCA_030630935.1). Taxonomy (GTDB): domain Bacteria; phylum AUK180; class AUK180; order JAQVHJ01; family JAQVHJ01; genus DAOVMD01. The sequence goes on from DAOVMD010000001.1 coordinate 18,105, forward strand.
CGACATGCGTATTCTATATTAGATGCAAAAGCTTTTTCAAAAAATGCTAATTTGATAATTAAGGATATTTATGCAATAAGCTCAATTCTCTTTCCTCTTTATATACCTAAAAACTCTTTTGGTGGGTTAAAATTTTCAACAAAAGGAATGCCCGATGAAATAAAAACAAAATTTATTCCATTGTTTCCCGTTTTCATTATAAAGTTATTCCAATTTTTATTTTTTTCTTCTTTAAAAAAAATATCTAAAGCCGGCTTTATATTCCCTGCTTATATTTCAAAAGAATTTATTTTTAATTCTGGAAAAGAAAAATGACTTTTCATAAAAAGAATATTGGTTTAATGTTTGACTTTATTTACCTTTTCTCCGGAATTTTTATCTTACTGGCTCTCATTATAAAAGTTACGTTTAATCCTCTCATTTCAGCTTTTGCAATTTTTTATTTTTTCCTCTTGATGCCTGGATATTCCCTAGTTAAGATTTTTAAAATAAACATTTCATATCCTCATGAATATTTCAATCTTTCCTTTGTGATAGGATTGGCTGTTTTCTCAGTTTTCAGTACATTTTTTCTCGTTACTGAAATAACTTTTACAAAAGCGATCGTTCTTCTTACAATTTTTTCTATCTCCATATTTATATTTTACAAAATAAAAAGCAGGGAGGGGTTCTCATATAAAAAAAATTATGAACAGAACTTTTTAAATTTATTCCTTATTACATTAATGGCAATATTCTGGATATTAATTATTATTTTTAAAGCTCCCGGAACGATGGATAGTTTGACTACAACTTCTTATATTTCTAAACTTGCTAATAGCACTAGAATAATCTTAATAGATGGATTCTATTCAAATAGACCCTATGATATAATCTGGTTTAACCCATGGGTTGTATTCAATGCAATTGCTGCTAAAATCTCTAAGGTTGAATATATTTCATTATTTTCTGTTTTTCCTATACTTTTAATGCCGTTAACTGTTTTTAGTTTTTTTTATTTTACCGAAAAGGTTTCTGGAAGTTCAAAAATTGCTTCTATTTCAGTAATTATTTTTCTCCTATTTCACGGTTTAAATGAGGGTTTATGGATATGGAGAACAAGTTCTTACCCAATGATACTCACTAATTTTATTATTATTCCCACACTTTTAGGAATATTGTTTTCAAAAAAAAATAAAAACATTATGCTTTGGGTGGCAGGTTTAATTATTTTTCTAATATGTGCAATTCACCTTATTTCTTTTTTCAATATAATTGTTATTCTCTTTAGCATATTAATTATAAATTTAATTTTCAATAGTAAGAAAAGTCCTAATAATTCAAAATCATTTTTCATCGTTATAGTTATTGGATTGGTTTTATCAACTATATTGATTTTTTTATTACAACGTTATAATCAACACATAGGTCTTTCAAATCAATTTCATCATGTTAAATATGGAATTTTAGAAATATCAACCAATGCTTTCATTGTAGAACCATTAAAATTATTCGTTCCTCATTATCATGTAAAACCTTGTTTTTCAACCAGGTACTTTTACTGGTTCTGCACAATTTCAGTATTCCTTTTAATTCCTTATTTTAAAAAATCAAATTCTGCAAAATATTCCTTAACCATTACTTTCGCTGCTTTGTTCATAATGTTAAACCCAATAATAACAGGTATATTAAGTAATATTACTAGTTATGCTGCAATTGGTAGAATTAACCAAATTATTCCTTATGAGTTTATTTTAGGAATTGTTATTGTTTTTTATCTTAATTCATTTATTAATCATAAAAATAAACGAGTTTTCCTGGAAAAAATCATTGTCTTGTTAATTTTCCTAACACTTTTCTTCGGATCACTATTCGTAAATAAAAGATTAGTCAGGTTTTTCCAATCTGAAAAGTCAACAAGCTCCTCAATCTGGAAGATGGATTACGTTATTAATGGCTGCCTTCCTCTATATCTCCATAATCCTAAGGCTTATTACCCCGTACTAAAGTTTTTAAGAAATATTAAGGAACAATCTATAATTGCTGCTGAGCCGGAACTCTCTCTATTTATCTCATCATATACAAAACATTTCGTTTTCCTAACTGTTCCAAACCAAAGTCCAATTGGAGCGTATGATCAAATTGATAGAATGGAGGCATATCAATCTCTCAAATCTAAGAATAGTAACTCGGATATAATAAAAAAGATTCTTGTGGAATATGAGATAGATTATTTGGTTCTTGAAAAAGAGAATTCTTATCTAATAAATAAGTTTGAAAACATCAATTATTTAAAAATCATTTATAATCAAGACGGATATCTTGTTTTTAAAATTATTTATTAATATTTGGAATGATTACTTCTTTAATTAAACCTATTAGACTTTTATATCCTGAAAGCGAATAATGACTTTCATCAATGAAATCATCTTTATCCTTAATGTGTTGGTTCGCTCTGATCACAGAAATCTCTTTTTCTTTGCCGATTTGAACAACAATGTCATTGTAAGCTAGAACATTAAAACGCCAATTGTCCTCTGGAATTATTGCATGAGGATTAATCGCTCTGGTTAATAATATTATTTTTATTCTTTCTTCCGAACAAATTTTTATCATCTCGTTATAGTTTGCTTCGAATTCTGTTTTTGAAACGCGTGGAATTTTCTTCAAATTACTTTTCTTTCTTATAATTGAATAAAAGTAATGATAAGTTCTACTATTTAATAAAAATCTTTTCATAACAATATTTATCTTTGACGTTTTTTTTATTATTTCGGAATCAGTATAGCTTTTTACAGGAACAGCATCATTCCAACCAAAATTAATTATCACTATATCCGGATGATGTTTAATAACCTGCTTCAACAAAATAAGACCCTGAGTTGATGAATAACCATAAATGCCTAAATTATAAACTTCATATTCATGTCTACTTTTATTTTTATTCAATGATTCTTCTAATAGTTCCGGATACGAATATTTTAGGTTACCAAGGGTGTTTGAATCACCAATGCAAAATATTCTAAGCTTTCCCTTTTTCTTTTCTTCTGGGAATTCTCTTGTATGAAAGCCATAAGAATTAAAAGCAGGTGAATTAGGATTACCTCTCCATAAGAGATTTTCATCTTCTGTAAAATGACCATCATTATACATATGATGTAATCTCCAGTCGTCTTCAATTACTAATGCCTTTTCCATTGTCTTCACACCAAAAAATGCAAAAGTATATTCGAGGATGAAAAACAATACTATAGGAATGGAAATAGCAAATATTATTTTTGCTAAAAGATTTTTCTTTATTTTCATTACAACTTCAACGTCATTATAATTTTTTCTAATGACTTTTCCATTTTAAATTGTTTTACTATTTTGCTTGCTGAATCAGACAACTGATTTGTTTTCCCTTTATTATTTAATAAGCTTTCGAGTTTTCTTGAAAGGGTTTCAGCATTGCCATATTTAAAAAACAAAATATCCTTACCATCCTTAAAATATTTCACCAGTTCCTGAATTGGTGTTGCAATTATCGCACACTCATTTGCTGCGGCTTCAAGAATAACAAAAGGAAAGCCTTCATAAAAGGAAGATAGTATGAATATATCTGCATGTGAAAATAATTTTGCAGGATTTTCAACAAAACCAGGAAATTCTATAAATCCTTCTTCTATTAATTCACCCGCAAGTTCAATAAACTTCTTTTTATCAGGGCCATCTCCGGCAATAATTAATTTAAAATTAACAACTTCCTTTTTTCGTAATATCTTTATCGCTTCTATTAAAACAGAAAAACCTTTCTTCTCATCTTCAAACCTACCAGCAGAAATAAGAATTGTTTTTTCACTCGACTGCTGTGGTCCCTTATAAATCAATTCTTCTGAAATACCCGGATTAAACATAACAAGCTTATCTTTTGGAATGTCTTTTAATTCATCAAAGATTTCATCAGAAATACAAAATACTCTTTCAAATAAAGAGAATGTTTTTATATCCAATTTTTTATATAGTTTCTTTTTTCTACGTAAGTTCGATGTCATAAAGGGAGATTCATATACATCAAATCGAAACGCATATAACTTAAGTTCTGGTTTTCTTTTCTTAAGGGCTCCACCTATTCTATTTGCAAAGGAGTCAAAACAAAAAACTTTTTCTATTCGTCTTTCTTCAATTATCCTGTTTATCTCTTTTAATTGAAATTTTAAAAACAAACGACTAAATCTTTGTGTCGTGATTCCGATTCCTTTCTTTTCGAGGATCTTTGTAATAATAGAATTTTCCCTGACTAAAAAATGTTGTTCTGTATTCAGTTCTATAAATTTATCAACTAATGCAAACAGCATGCGTTCCTGTCCACCAAAAACCTCACCATACCTTTGCGCTATGTCAATGTATAGAATACTCATAATTTATCCATTTAAAAATGCTGCAAGTTTTCGTTTTAAAATTCTAAAAAAGTCTGCCGGGTGATAAATTAACTTAAAAAAAGTATGTAGTTTCTTTATTACTGCCTTGGTTCGATTATAATTTGCTACTTGATTGTGGTCTGGGCTGCAAGCCGGATTATTAATCCAAGTTTTTAGTGGTTTTAATAAAACTTTCGGAGAAAATTGCTGATTAACAAAATCCTTGCATTTAGAAGAAAGCTTTTTATACTCTTCTCTATTCAACTTAGAAGCAGTAAGAATATTTTCCACAAAACGTTCAGTATCACCAATAGGGCTTACAAGCCCAAGTCCTTGTTTATTTACAATCTCTGTTATTTCCGAGCCTTTTGTAGAAAGAATCGGAAGTCCTAATCTTAACATCTCTATAATACGATAGCGAGCTCCAATTAAGGTTTCATAACTATTATTGTCAATGTTAATTCCGAAGTTACAAGCTAAAACATACTTCTCAACCTCATCTGTTTTAACCCAACCAATAATTTTGAAATTATCTTTAAAACTTGATTGGTTAATCAAAGTTATCAACTTTTCTTGCTTTTGAGTCTTTTGACCAAAAATATTACCTCCAATTGAAAGAAACTTGATTTTTGGATTTTTTATCATTGCTCTTTCGAGAACTTTAAAAAGAAAATCTACATCTGTCCAATAGTTAAATCCTCCCATCCAAAATATTACAAAATCATCCGGTTTAAATAAATCCAGGTTTTCTCTCCTGAAAACAGGTTTTATATAATCGAGGACTGGTTCAGGGATTATTTCAATAAACTCATATCCGCTATTTAATTTATTTAATCTTCCAATCCCACCTAATTCTCCGATCAATTCAAATTTCTGGGGTCGGGATACTACGGAAAATTTATCCGCCCTCTGCAAAATTGCCTTTTCAATTTTCCAAAATTTAGAAGTAAGGTCTGGGATATTTTCTTTATACGCCTTTAACTGCCCTTCCATCATCATTGATCCATTTAAATCTACCCAAACCGGAACATCTATCCCTAAGGTTGCTGCATAAAATGAGGGAAATGAATTAATCCCTAAAATTACATCAGGATTAAAGTCTCTTGCAATTTTCCTGACCATTTCATGTTTTCTAAAATGAATCTTATTTAAAGAATAATACTTAAATCCGAATTCTTCCGTATAGAATTTATCTATGATTTCCCCATTTTCGATCATGGGAAATTCTCTGATTGCAATTAAACATATTTCAAAATCATGCTTTAAATAATTGACAAAAATACCGGTCCTAATTTCGGGACAGGTTAATCTATCCGGATTCTCTTCTGGTAAGGGAGATGTTCCAAATATTAATATTCGTTTTTTACCCATCTAAAAATGCCTTGAATCTTCGATTTAATACTTTTTTAAATTGCCTTGGGTTACTTATTTCCTTAATCAGGTTCAATAATTTCTGAGAACGAGTAATCCGCTTTAAATACTTTCTTTTATATATATTGTCCGGACTGGGTTGGGGATCTTGAACCCAACTTAAAAACTCTTTTAGCACCATCTTCGATTTCCAGTGTTTAACTGCATAATCTCGACCTTTCGCACCCATAGATTTTAATTGCTGAATAGGTGTGTTCGAGAGTTCCAGAATTCGATTTCTGAAACTATCTTGATCCCCGATACTAATCGTGAACCCAAGATTATATTCCTTAATTATTTGAGAAATCGACGTTCCTAAGGTTGTTAATACCGGTAATCCAGCCTTCATCATATCATTAAGTCGATTTCTTCCCCCCGTAAGAGTCTCATAACTATATGAGTCAATATTTATTCCGATATCACTCTCAAAATAGTAATTCGGAACATTTGTTGTCTCCACCCAACCAGGAAAGATGAAATTTTTCCTTAACATAGAATTATTAACTAATTGTTTAAACTTATTAAAGGTCTGGTTATTATGCCCGGGAATCGCTCCTCCCAGGGATACAAATTTAATTTTCGGATTTACTTCCATTGCAGAACTTAATCCCTTATATAGAAAATCAATATCAGTCCAGTAATTATACCCACCAGTCCAAAGAACAACAAAATCTTCTTCTGCTACCAATTTTTTTCTTAATACCTGTTTGTTATGTTTATATTCTCCGGAAATAATCGGATTCTGAATAACACTCACAAAATCATAGAATATATTCAAGTGACTTACTCTATTAATAGATGCAAGTTCACCGATTAATTCAAATTTCTGGGGAAGAGATACTACTGAAAACTTATCCGCTTTAGTGGTAATTGTATATTCAATTTCCAAGAACTGCCAGACGTAATAATCATCTTTCTCTGCCGCAGCTTTGAGTTGAAATTCACAAACTAAAGAACCATTTAGGTCTGCCCAGAAAGGAATTTTTAAATCTAATAATGTTGCATAATAAGAAGGGATTGAATTAACCCCAATCAAAACCTCTGGCTTAAATCCTCTTACGAGTTTCTTTAAATAATCAATATCGCTGAATTTATTATCATCAATAGAATAATAGATAAGGTTTTCAAATTTGTGTTTAATCTCCGAGGATTGATCTGGAGTATAGGAATCCTTGAATCGCATTCCTAAGAGTAAAACTTCTCCGATTTTTTGTAACTCCTCAACAAAAGCTGCGGTTCTAATAGAACCGGCATAAAGTCTTTTTGGGTTTTCGAAAGGCAATGGGGCATTCCCAATTACCAAAAATCTTTTACTCAAAACAAATCTACCTCATTATTTTTTTAATAACCCACTTAACAATATATGGAATTAAATTTAAATAAGCAAGAATTAACGGAATGTAGTTACTTCTCGGACAATTAATAAACCACCATTTGATCTCAAACTTTAATGCTTTGAATAAGATATGAGTTATAGTAAAATTTTTCCAAACAAACCTTAAGCGATTACGATGATATGTATTTAGATATCTAAAACTATTAGAGCCCAGAGTGGTTGCTTCATGATGATAAATCACACAATCTGGTTTATAAATAACTTTCTGGCCTGATAATCTTGACCTGTAACAAAGATCTGTTTCTTCGTAGTAGCCCGGGAAAAAATCTCTATCGAAGTATCCTAACGTTTCAATAACTCTTCGCTTTATCGCAAAGGCCGCGCCGGTAACGTAATCTACTTCTTTCGTTTTATTGTATTGCCCTCTATCTATTTCTTTATACCCGATATGATTTGTTAGTCCATTCGGGTGAATTATTCCGCCGGTGTGCTGAAGAGTTTTTGTTCCTGGGAAATAAATCTTGCAGCCAATTATTCCTACTTCCTCACTAAAGCCACTGTTGATATTTTTAATAAGATTTTTATCAACTATAATATCCTGGTTTAATATTAATACGATGCTCGCTGATGTTCTTTTTATTCCAAAATTCATTCCACCAGAGAATCCAAGATTCTTTTTTAGTTTAATTGTGTTAAATTCCGGAAAATCTTGCTTGATTAATCTATAAGTCGAGTCCTTGCTGTTGTTATCAATTAAAAGAACTTCCTCATCACCTGTTAAGGCGTCCCTCAGAGAAGATAAACAATCTTGATAAAATCTCTCTCCATTATAAAACAGAATTATTATTGAAATCTTTTTCATATTTATCTAAACTATAATCCTTAATTATCTTTTCCATACTGATTTTATGTTTAATCCTCTTACGTTTCAGCGCGATCTCATTCAACATCTCAAAAGCAAGATTTAGACCTATTAAAATGTTTTTATCTTTTAATACTCGACCTTTTTCGTAAAGATAAGTCAGGTATATAAAATGTTTCTTAATCAGCTTATCAGAATCCAGGTGAGACCATGTACATAATAATCGATTCCTTAAATTCACAATGAATCGGCGGGTAAATTTATAATATTTTTTTACTGTCTTGGACTTTTTATGCATTACTTTTACACTCGGGTCATATATAATTTTCCAGCCGAGTTTTAACGCTTTTAAAGAAAGATCAACGTCTTCCCAAAAATAAGGAGAGAACATTTCATCAAACATTCCTAACTTCAATATTTTTTGGCGATCATAAACTGCACATGCTGCAACAGCATGCGGAATAAAAGTTGGTTCTTTAATTTTAAATTCTAATCCCTTTTCGTTAGGCATTTTGATACTGAGGTCTCCATTAGAAAAACTTATTACAGTAAACCCTTCTTCCTCACATTTTTCCCCCGGCAATTTTATTGACGGAACAACAGCAAATATTTGTTTGTTAAAGTGCTGAAGCAAATTATTAATGAATGCTTCCTTTATAACAACATCATTGTTTATTAATAAAACATAGTCACCGGAAGCTGTCTCAATTCCAATATTACATGCTTTCGAAAAACCTGAATTTATTTTTAATTTTAAAACTCGTATTTCATTTTTAAAATTTTCCTTCAAATATTTGACACTATCATCAGTTGATGAATCATCCACAATGATAACCTCGTAGCTTTCTACACTCTGAAGTTCTGATAATAAAAGAGGCAACGTTTTTTCAAAGAGTTTTTTACCATTAAAATTGGGAATAATTACTGAAAGTTGCATTATTTGTCCTTTAAAAATTTCTTAAATTTTTGATATAATTTATAAGACTTGGTCTTCGATATCTTTTCAAGACGATTCTTATATAAGAGCATGTGGTGTTCTAATTTTTTATTTTCTTTCTTTTGTAACTTTAGTTCTTTCACTAAATCATCAAGGTCATTTTCAAGCATTGAAAATATATCTAAATATTGATTAAACAGCTCCTTATCTTCAAAAATATTAATTTTAAAACTCTCTTGGAATTCAAACAATCCCTTTTTGTTCTCTTCTATAAAAAAAAATATTTCCTTTTTCTGTAATTCTTTGATCTTTTCTCTTATATTTTTCATATATGAATTTCAAATTTATTTTTAAGAAGGGTTTTTATTTTATTTTCAAGGGAATTTAATTTTGTTAATTTTCTCTTCTCAATATTTGTTATTAGTTCTTCCTGCTTTATACCTGAAATACTTAAGAAAAGTTTCTCAAATATAGTCTCCTGATTCAGGTTATTCTCTTCTATTTTAAAAGGAATTTCATTATGTGAAAAGATTATAACCTTTTGATACATTCCTTTTGAAGAAAGAGATGTTGAATAACCCGCTTTGTTGATAACGGAATTAAGCTTCCGAAACAAAATGGACCTTTCAAAAATATCATATGTAACATTAATAATAATTGAGTATAATAACCATTCATAAATTGAAAGAATATAAAATTCTCTGTAATTAATATTATTTTTCTTCAAGAAGTTTATTATGTTGGAATCATCGTTAAACTCAAGTTCTGATTTTGATTTAATAATTTTATCTTGAATGGAATAGTTTTCTTCACAAAACTTATACGAAAAAAGTTCTGCTTCAACTCTTTTTTTACTTGGAGTTAGGTAACTTAAAATTCCTAAAGTTTTTGGTGTTTCAAAAAATTGCATAAGAAAAGATTTTGTTTTTTCAATTTCCAAAAATGGAATAATATTAAAACCTATTGATATATCAAAATAGTTTAAAAAAGGAAGGGCCTCCGGAGTAAATTTTAAATCCATTGTCTTCATTCCTGGATTCATTATAAAATGTTCATATTTTTTTAAGAAAAATTCTGGACTATATGAATCTAAACTTAAATATAATAATTTTGGATTGGATAACCCTAAAAATTCAATCATTCTATACAGCATATCCATCTTGGTAAAAACTTCAAAATGAAATTCTTCTTTGAAAGTTGGTTTAACCTCTTCAATTTTTTCTTCTTTCTCTTCAATTTTTTCTTCACTTTTATCTTCTTTCAAAGCAATGGGAGATAATTTCCCCTCTGCCATATTGTAAACCTTATTAGATAAGCGGGTTAATAACCCCAGATTATGAGAAACAATTATTATCGTTTTGCCTTCTTCCTGGAAATCTCTTAACCTTTGAAGACACTTAGCCTGGAAACCAACATCACCAACTGCTAATATTTCATCAATGAGCAGAATATCAAAATCCGCGTGAATCGCAATTGAGAAACCAAGCCTGAGATACATCCCCGAGGAGAAGGTTTTAACTTTCGTATCGATAAAACCTCCAATGTCCGCAAACTTAACTATTGAATCGTATTTCTTCTCTATCTCATCTTTTTTAAAGCCAAGAAGCAGGGCATTAAGGTAAATGTTTTCTCTACCGGTAAGTTCCGGATGAAAGCCTGCGCCTAATTCGAGTATTGAAGAGACCTTACCTTGAATGTCAACTATTCCAGAAGTTGGGTATAGTGTTCCACTTAATATTTTTAATAATGTTGTCTTCCCAGAACCATTAGGACCGGTAATCCCGATGGTTTTTCCTTTCTCAATATTCATGTTTATCCCTTTTAATGCAGAAAACCTGGTCTTTTTGCCACCGGAAAAGATAAGGCCAATCAGGCTGGCTGTCTCGTGATAAATATCAAATTCTTTAACTAGGTTTTTTATTTCTACTGCGTTTTCCATAACTATATTAAATCCATTATTTTTTTCTTCATTGAATTATGAATAATCTGAGCAAAGATAAAGATTCCAATTGAAAATACAAAGGAATATATCTCTGCGTACGAAGGTATAATTCTACCATAGAATACGAGGTCCTGTAAATATGTAATGATTCCAAAAAGCGGGTTAAGTTTCAATAGATAAAACAACATCGGCATTTTTGAATGCATCGCCCCATAGACCAGTTTTACAGGATATATTATAGGTGTAATATAAAACAAAGCAAGTAATGCAACTTCCACAATATATTTAATATCTCTAAACCTGACATTTAAACTTGAAAAAAGTAATGATATCCCTGTTGTTTGAATAAAGAAGATAAAATACACAATTGGAACCATTAATATCGTCCACCTTATCTGAACCCCTAAAATCAAATAAATCACTAACAAAACGATAAAGTCTATCATCAACAGGTAAAAATTTGATAAAGAGATCGAGATTGGTAAAATCTGTATAGGGAGTTTAACTTTCTTCAAAACATTGGCCTGGTCCACAAAAGCATTTGTTGAAGTCGCTAATGTTCCTGAAAAATAAATCCAGGGGAACAATCCGGTTAACAGGTAAGCTGTATATGATATCCCCTCAACCGAAAATTTTGCAAAGAAATAAGAAAAGATTATCTTAAAAATTATAGCCATGATCACAGGGACAAGAATTGACCATAGAAAACCTAAGACTGTACTCTTATACTTTATCTTCAGTTCTTTAACCGCGAGATTAAAGAGTAGTGACCTGTAACTTGTGATAACCTGGAAAAAATCTTTAAACATAAAAATCCTTATATCTTAATGCTAATTATATCATAAAAGAGAAAATTTATCAAGGTTAGACATTGCTTAAGCTATTTTTTATTTTTTACTAAATCCGCAGTCCATGAGATTAAATATATCAATACTAAATAAAACATTATGGTAATTATAAAACCAAATAAGTTTTTTGGTGCAGCTCCGATTCCAAATTCGAAAAAGTATAATTTAAACCAAGCCCCAAGAATAATAGCAGGAAAAGAAAAGAAAAACATGATAATAATAAAACAAAAATCGTTTATAAACGACATGGTTCCGAGCTGTTTTTCAATAAGAATATCCAATACTGCGAAAGAGGGTAGACCAAAAATGAAAAGAAGCAATATGATAAATAATTTCTTTCTATTATTTGTAAATTTAAATAGTTTCATAAAAAGTTATTTGATATTTAATTTTCTCAACTATTATTTTCTTGCTTAGATTTTTCATTTCACATTAACATACCCGATTTTTCTAAATAATTCAGAAATGTTCTCTTTAACTATTTCTTTCTTATAATATAAATCCGGGAAAAGAATATTCTTAAGCTCAACTCCAGTAAATATTTTTTCAGGAAGTTTTTTCGAATTATTCCAGCTCGTAACCGGATAGATCCTATTTTTATCCAGGAAAAATTTTAAGTTTGGAAAGGAACCTTTAATCTTTAAAATATTATTACCAGTCTTTAATCTTAAAGGAATCTGCGAATAAGCAAACTTTTTCAACTCATTAATTCCTGAAGCATCATAAAGAACCAATAAAAAAAAGATATCTATACTCTCAGAATTTCCCTTCTTATAATTAATAAAGATTGAATCATCAGATATTTTAATATCATAAAACTTAGAAAGTTTCTCATCAAGTCCTTTCGGTTGAAACATTGACCTTTGTTTTATTTCCTGATTTAAATAATCCATCCCTTTAAATTCATTAAATTGATGATCAATCAGGTTACAGTTTTTACATTGCCAGGGAACTTCGCCTGTTTTAAATAGTTTTCTAAGTCTATTATAGGTTTCTCCATTCCAAATATTCTCTAATGAATCTAATGCAAGGTTCCCCATCCTGATAGGCACAGGATGACAACAAGAGAGAATATCTCCTTTAATATCGATCCATGTTTTATACCATAAATACGGACAACTTCTAAACTTTGGTTTGGTTGGTTCGATTTTATCGGTCTCCCGAACTTTTGTTCCGGAAGCAACTTCATTTTTCGCCACTGACACTGCTTCATCAATAACAAATAGCCCGGGTAATAAAACCTTTAAATGCATTTTAGTCGAAAGCTGCTTAACTTTATTATGCCACTCATTATATTCTTCTTTATGTTTGAACATTGATTCATAATTTAGGTCATCATTAAATATCACAAGGTGCGACGCTTCAAAGTATTGTATTCCCTTTGAACCCAAATCTTTTAAAATTTCTAAAAACTCAGTATAATTTGAATGCATTATAACAAAGTCAATTACTATCTTTAATTTACTTCTCTTCTCTTTGGTTTTCTTAATTAATTTCAAAATATTTTCATATATCTTTTTAAATTCTGCTCCTGCTCTGATACTGTTATATATGTTTTCGGAAAAGCCATCGAGAGATATATGAATCTCTGAAAAATGTTCTGAAATAAACTCGACATTATTATCTGTTAATGTTGTCCCATTTGTATATGACGAAATCCTTGTTTTTGAATCTGAAAAAACTTCCTTTAACCTGTTCCAGCCTGAATATAAAAAGGGTTCACCGGAAACAGATAACTCTAATTGTTCAATTTTGTTAATTATTGGAATTAATTTCTCTTCAAAATAATCATTGTCAAACTCTACAAAATCAATCTTTTTCCCAAACCGGTAACAGATTTTGCATTCCAGGTTACAGCGGTTTGTGTTTTCCCAAACCACAACTCTTGGTAACCGTGTAGATTTAGGGATAAGGTATTTTCTTCTTAGCTTCTCGTTTACTCTACGATAAATATGTTTTATTAATCTAAACACAGAGGTTGTCCTGGATTGAAATTAAATTTTTAATTTTTCAAGGTATGAAAGAAGCCCGTCCCTTTTTAATTTCCTTTTAAAATATTCCACATCAATAAAGTTTTGGTAGGATTTGAATAAACGGTGAGCCCAATCATATTCTTCGGGATATTCCTTTTTATCAAAAATATTAATCCTGTCAACTATTAAATCTTCAATTCCAATTAATAAAACTTCCTTGTCGCCATATATCATTTTATTTAAGTATTTTTTATCCCCATTAAAATGACCTGAATGCGGCTCAACTGCAATTTTTTTATCAAGTGAATAATAATACTTTCCTCTCTTATAAAACTTTTTCTTCCGTAGGAATTTAATTAATTTATCTAAGACATCCTCTTCCAGATAAAAATCAATGGCACCGGTTGGATATTGTGCTCCTGAATAATATTCCAGTGCACTTCCTCCAACAATAATTGGTGGATTTTCAGTATAAATTTTAAATAAATAAGACGAAAAATAAAAACGCTTCTGAAAGATATCTTTATATGTTAATAATTGCTGAAACTCTTCTTCGTCTCTATCAAAACACTCTGTATTTAAGTGATGTATATAGTTTGAGAAAAATATTTTCCCCGTCTTTAATTCTAAATACGGAAAAGCATTCTCGTCACGAAGGCTATTAAAATTTCCTTCTTTGGTTTCAAAATTCTTTTCCAGTTCATCAATATTCAAAAACCTCATATCCACCTCTTATTTATCGAGAATAACAACAGTGGTTCCAGGACCACCCGAGCTATATACTGCGTCACGATAGCTTTTAACCAGGGAGTTCTCACTTAAGAATTCACGCACACCTCTTTTTAACCGCCCGGAACCGATGCCATGGGTAATATATACTTCTCGAATATTATTTAAAAATGCGTCATTAATAAAGATGTCAACTTCTGAAACTGCGTCTTCAACGATTAACCCGAAAATTTCAAGTTTTAAACTTTTAAATTCCCTTTTATTTGAAACCTTAATTTCTGTTGTAGATTCTTCAGGCAAAGTTGCTCTCAACTCAATAATATTTTTAAACCTCTCTTGAATATTAATATTACCAATTTGACACTTGAGAATCTCCTTCTCAAAATTTAATTCTACAATCTTAGCCCAATCACTAAACCCTTGAATCTTTACCCAAAGCCCTTCTTTTAAATCATTAATTTTAAAACTGGATTTTTTTATACTTTCCGACTCAAAAGTTCTTTTCTCCTGATTTATTGCTTTACTATGCGTTTCAATTGTTTTCTTGGCTTCTTTAATAACTTCTTTGGATGCATTCTTTTCTTTCACCTGCTTAACAATCTTTTCAAAATCTTTTCTGAATTGATTAAGTAATTTTTCGGATTTTTTTATTGTATCCTCGTAAATTTCTCTTTCTTTAGATAATAACTCTTCCAATCTCTTTTCGTATTTATCTTTGACTTCAAACGCTTTAACTTTCTCTAATTTTGTTAAACGCCGGTCTTCTTCTATTAAAATACTTGAGTTCTGGATATCTCGAAGAAGCTTATCTAACTTTAAAGATGAATCAGAAAGAAATCCTTTTGCTGAGTTAAGGACTTCAGTCGGTAATCTCAAACGCTCGGCAATTGATAATGCATAACTTGAACCGGGAATACCAAGAATTATCCGGAAAGTAGGTTTCAGTGTCCTTAAGTCAAACTCCATTGATGCATTCATGCAATTATCTGAATTGTGAGCGAAAATTTTTATTGAGTTCAAGTGAGTTGTTGTGAAAACGGTTGTTTTTTTCTTCTCCAAAAACGTCAGAATCCCGCAACCGAGCGCACCACCTTCTGAAGGGTCAGTACCAGCTCCTAATTCATCTAATAAAACAAGTGAATCTTTTGTACATTTATTAAGCGTGTTTTTAATAACTTCAAGATGTCCTGAAAATGTTGAAAGGCTCTGCTCAATACTCTGCTCATCACCAATGTCTGCAAATATTTTCTTAAATATTGGGAGCTGGGTTCCTATCTCAGCCGGAACAAACATCCCAGCCTGAAAAAGAATTTGAATTAAACCTATCAACTTCAAAGTGATTGTCTTACCACCTGTATTAGGACCGGTTATTACTAAAATCCTGGTATTCTCGGTGTTCTTAATCGAAACTGGAATTACTGTTTTCTCAGGCTGCTCAATTAATAAAGGATGACGACCATCTATAATCTTTAAAATATTGTTGCTTAATCTTGGTCTATTTAATTTCCTCTTTAAAGAATATCTGCCCTTTGCAAGTAAAAAATCAAAGTAAGTTAAGGTTTTATAATTTTTTCTAATATCATTAATATGTTCCCGGATTTTATCTGATAATAAAATTAAAATTTTCTTAACCTCTTCCTTCTCATTATTTTTTAGTTCAACTATCCTGTTATCAAGCTCAACTATTTTCTCCGGTTCAATATAAACAGTTTGCTTTGATGAAGAAAAGCCATGGATGATTCCCTTAATCTTGTTCTTGTACTCAACTCGAAGAGGAATTACAAAACGGTTATCTTTAATTGTAAAATAATTATCCATTAACATTTTTTGTAAATCATCGTCTGCTACAATCTTCTCAATCTCACGTTTGACTTTTCTTTGAATCTCGTTTAATGTCTTCCTAATCTTTGAGAGTTCCGGGGATGCAGAATCCTTAACCATTACATTCTTTATATCTATTACCCTCTCAATTTTACTCTCGAGATCTTTAAGATTCACAATCTTTAGATAATATTCTTTAATGTTGGGAAGATCGTTTATAACTTTCGAAATCCTTTTCTTAATACTCCTGGAAAGCTGTAGATTAAAATAAATACTCAATACTTCTTCAGGCTTTAAAAAACTATTTTCAGGAACTATCTTTTTTAAAATATCCTCATTGTCCTTAAGACCTGATAAAGAGAGATCGGGTATATGATTTATTAAAGTTATTATTTCATCCAGTTCATCTAATAAAAGTAATATCCGTTCCTGGTCGGTAAACCAGCGTAGATTTTGACAATAATTCTCTCCGCCAGGTGTTTCGGCATAATTAGATAATATATTCTTCACTTCTTTAAAATCAAGAAGTTCCTCAATAGTTCTTAACAAAATTACCTCGTTTTCTTTTTCTTCTCTTCCTTAATTATATCTTGAACCTTTTTAATCTTTTCTTTGATAATATCTTCCTTGTAGCTTTTCTCTAATAAAGTATTATAATTTTCAAGGGCTTCCTTATAAAACTTCAGCTCTTCTAAAGTTTGAGCATGCCAGTATAGAACCTTAAGATAATACTTCGATTCAGGGTATTTTCTTAAAAAACCTTCAAAGATATCTTTAGCTGATTTAAAATCAGATTTCTGATAAAAGATTAAACCTTTCTTGAATAAGATATATTCCTTATCCTTATACTCCGGAAACTCTTTCTGTAATATTCCCAATTCATAAATTGCTTTTTCATATTTCTTAAGAAAAACATAACAGTCTATTATCCTCAAATGTATCTTTGGAAATTCGTTCTTCATTGATTTATATTTAAATAATCTTTCGTATTCAATAATTGCCAGGTATTTCTGATCAAACTTCTTATTATATATCTCCGAAATTTCAAACTGAGCTTGAAAAGAATATTCAGAGTCCGGGTAATATGAAACTGCTTTTTGATAGGCAATAACTGCTTCATGATATCTGTTCAGATTATAATTATAAATATTACCTATTTCAAATTGTGCAAAAGGCGCATGCTTGGATTTGGAGTTTTTATCGAGAAGTTTTAAGTAAGTAATAATTGCAGTTTCGTAGTTTTTTTCTTTATAATAATTATGTGCTTCCCTGAGAAGTTTTTCTTCTGCTCTCTCACAACCTAAGATGAAAAAGCATAAAAAAATTGTTAGAAATAAATTTAAAAATTTTTTACTTTTCAGTATTCTCTTCTTTGTTAGTATCTTCTCCATTTATATCAGCTTCTCCATTCTCTTCTTTACTATCGTCTTCTCCACTTGCAGCTGCTTCACCAATCTCTTCTTCTTTCTTTGAAACAACTCTCGCAACAGAAACAACGTTATCACTATCTCTTAAGTTCATTAACCTCACTCCCATTGTATTCCTGCCGATCGTTCTTATGTTCATAACAGAAACCCTGATTACTGTCCCGGTTTTTGTAATAATTACAACTTCGTCATCATCAAGAACTTTCTTTACTCCTACTACTTTTCCGTTTCTTCCTTCAGTTTTAATGTTTATTACTCCCTGACCACCGCGGTTTTGAATCCTGTACTCGGCTAATTTTGTTCTCTTGCCATAACCATTCTCTGTAACTGTTAGAAGAGTTGATTTATCATCGACTATCTCCATTCCAACTACCATGTCTTTATCTGAAAGTCTAATCCCGCGTACTCCCCTGGTTACTCTACCCATCTCACGGGCATCGCTTTCTTTGAACCGGATTGCTTTACCGGCAGTTGTGGCGATCAGAATGTAGTCATCCGGTTCGGTAATTAATGCTGATACCAAATTGTCATTGTCGTCAAGCTTAATTGCATTTATCCCGCCTACTCGAGGATGTGAATATGATATTAAGTTTGTCTTTTTTACCGTACCTTTTTCTGTTACCATCATTATTGAATGACTCTCATCAAATTCTTTAACAGGTAGGAAGGCTCTTATTTTTTCTTCACTTGAAACGTTTAATAAATTGACCACTGCCCGACCCCTTGACCGTCGACCGGCCGGGGGAATATCATAGACCTTTAACCAATAACATCTTCCCTTATTAGTGAAGAAGAGTAGATAATTATGCGTAGAAGCAATAAAGAGGTGTTCAACAAAATCCTCTTCTTTTACATCCATTCCATACACTCCTATCCCTCCTCGACCTTGACGTTTATATGCGTGAACTGGCTGACGTTTAATATATCCTTCATGGGAAATTGTAATAATCATGTCCTCATCAGCAATTAAGTCCTCAATATTAATATCATCTTCCGCAGGAATAATTTCGGTTAATCTCTCGTCACCATATTTCTCTTTAATCTCTAAAAGCTCATCCTTAACAATCATAAAGACTTTTCTTTCACTTCCTAAAATATTCTTTAATTTTGTGATATCTTTTATTTTCTCAATGTACTCATCATCAATCTCTTTTCTTTCAAGTCCGGTTAATCTGTGAAGCCGCATATCAAGAATTGCTGTCGCTTGAAGTTCTGACAACTTGAAGTTGGTAATAAGCCCGGCTTTGGCTTCATGTTTATCTTTTGCGCCGCGAATCAACTTTATAATCCTATCAATATTATCAAGTGCAATTTTTAAGCCTTCTAAAATGTGGGCTCGGGCTTCTGCTTTATTTAATAAAAATTGAGTTCTTCTTGTAATAACTATTTTACGGTGTTTAATATATTCACTGAGAATCTGTTCTAAAGTTAATAATTTGGGCTGGTTATTCACAATTGCAATTAAAATAATTCCAAAAGTAACCTGAAGTTGTGTATGTTTAAATAATTGATTTAAAATAATCTTTGGTATTGAACCTTTCTTTAATTCAATAACAATTCGCATCCCATCACGATCTGATTCATCTCTTAAATCTGTAATGTCAACCACTCGTTTTGATATGACTAAAGCAGCAATTTGTTCTAAAACTCTGGATTTATTAACCTGGTAAGGGATTTCTGTAATAACAATCTTATCCTTACCCTTATCTTTTCTTTCTATAACTGCTCTTGCACGTAATTGTAATTTTCCTTTACCCGTTGTATATGCTTGTCTAATCCCTGCAGTTCCAAGTATTAAACCTGCAGTTGGAAAATCTGGACCACTAATATACTGCATTAGATCCAATGACGTTAATTTGGGATTTTCTATCTTTGCAATTGTAGCATCAATAAGTTCCCTCAAATTATGCGGTGGAATATTAGTTGCCATTCCGACTGCGATTCCACTTGAACCATTTAAAAGAAGGTTTGGTATTCCGGCCGGAAGAACAATTGGCTCAGATGTTGTCTCATCAAAGTTTGTACTGAAATCTATCGTATCCTTGTCTATATCTTTCATCAGCTCAACTGCAATCTTAGACATTTTTACTTCTGTATAACGATATGCTGCGGCAGAATCTCCATCAACTGATCCAAAGTTTCCCTGGCCAATTGCAAGAGGGTACCGTAATGAAAAGGTCTGTACTAACCTGACAAGAGTATCATAAACTGCACCGTCACCATGAGGGTGGTACTTTTTAATAACTTCTCCAACAACTCCTGCTGATTTTGAGAATCTTTTATTTGGTAAAAGCCCTTCCCTGAACATAGCTATTAGAATTCGACGGTGAACCGGCTTCAACCCATCACGGACATCAGGAAGAGCACGCCCTATAATAACACTCATTGCATAATCAATATAGGACTTTTCCATCTCCTCTTCTATATTAACATTAACAATCTTCTCACCTTTTGTATACATTTTTATTAATCCTCCGGATTAGCTATTTAAATATCTAAATTCCTTACAAATAAAGCATTCTTCTGAATAAATTCACGCCGGGGTTCAATTTGAGAGCCCATTAAGATTGTAAATATCCGGTCTGCTTCTACTGCATCTTCAAGCTCAACCTTGAGAAGGGTTCTGTTCTCGGGATTCATCGTGGTTGTCCAAAGTTGATCAGGATTCATCTCTCCCAAACCTTTATAACGCTGGAGATCTAATCCTTTCTTGCCTATATCCTTAATTGCGGAAAGTAAATTGAAAAGATTAAATATATCTATAACGTCACCATTGCTTTCAATTTTAAATAAGGGTTCATCTGAATCTTTTAATGAAACGATAATATTAAAATTCTCTAATTCTTCAAGTTTCTTTTCAAAATCAACAAATAATGCAATGTCCTTTAAGGGTATAACTGCAATATCCTCAACTTCATCCGGGTTATCTGTCTCTTTTGTAAGAGTTTCATATTTTAAAACTATTTCATCACGTTCTTCAATCCCAAAAGCATATTTCTCCCTGTCATTTAATTCTATTCTGAAAATCTCCTTTAGAATTTTCTTCTTGTGCTTCTCCCTGTAAGCGAAGTATTTTTCAAGGTCGAATCGAACCTTCCAAAACTTATCACAGGTATCTATCAATATGGTTAACTTCTCAATGAATTTCTCGAGCATCTTACCTTTTAGTTCATTCTTAACATTCGAACCGTTTTCTAAAATCTTAATTGCTAAATTTTTAAGCGATAATTCTATTAAATAATCATCAAGTTCCGCGTCAGATTGAACATAAAAAACTGTCTTACCTTTCTTAACTCTATAAAGTGGCGGTTGTGCAATATAAATATGTCCGCGTAGAACAAGTTCTTCAAATTGTCTGTAGAAAAATGTCAATAAAAGAGTTCGAATATGTGCACCATCAACATCTGCATCTGTCATAATTATTATTTTTCCGTATCGTAATTTCGAAATATCAAAATCTTCAGACCCTATACCTGTACCCATAGCCGAGATTAAAATTTTTATCTGTTCATTACTTAACATCTTGTTCAAACGAACTTTCTCAACATTCAAAATCTTCCCGCGTAATGGTAGGATAGCCTGGAATCTCCTGTCTCTGCCTTGCTTTGCAGAGCCGCCAGCTGAATCTCCCTCAACTATATATAACTCACATAATTCTGGATCCTTTTCTGAACAATCAGCAAGCTTTCCGGGCAAGCTAGTTGAACCAAGAGCACTTTTTCGCCTGGTTAATTCCCGGGCCTTACGAGCTGCTTCCCTGGCCCGGGCTGCTGCAAAAACCTTCTCTACTATCTTTTTCGCAACCTTAGGTTCCTCTTCAAAAAATGTTTTTAAGGCATCAAATATAATTGAATCAACAATACCTTTTACATCACTGTTGCCAAGTTTAGTTTTTGTCTGACCTTCAAATTGCGGTTCGGGGATCTTAACAGACATAACTGCAACCAGCCCTTCCCGGGTGTCATCACCGGCAAGAGAGATTTTACCCTTGCCAATATTATTACTCTTTATATAGTCGTTTATAGCCCTTGTAACAGCTGTTTTAAACCCCGTTAGATGTGTACCCCCTTCAATTGTGTTGATATTATTTACAAAAGATAAAATCTTCTCTGAATAACCGTCATTATAGCCAAGTGCAACTTCAAGAACAATATCATCCTTTTCCTTGTTAATATATATAACTTTCTTGTAAAGTGCTATCTTGTTTTTATTTAAGTATTCAACAAAAGAAACTATACCACCATTGTATTTATACTCGATTACCTTCTCTTCTTCTGTTCGCTGATCTATTATAACAATTTCTAAACCCTTATTTAAAAATGCTAATTCTCTTAAGCGGCTCGCAAGAGTATCAAGATTAAATCCTATCGAATCAAAAATCTCAATATCCGGTTTGAAAGTGATTTTTGTCCCTGTCTTCTTAGATTTCCCTATTATTTTTAGTTCACCCTTTGGAGTACCACGCTCGTATCTCTGTGCATAAACATTTCCCTTCATCCTAATTTCAATTTCTAACCATTCTGCTAAGGCATTTACTACCGATACCCCAACTCCATGTAAACCTCCGGAAATCTTGTAACTTTTATGATCAAATTTTGCTCCCGCATGAAGTTTTGTTAAAACAACCTCAACCCCTGGCTTTTGTTCTTCTTTATGAATATCAACCGGAATTCCACGGCCATTATCAATAATTGAAACTGAATCATCCGGATGAATTATTACTTTTATTTTATCACAGTGTCCTGCTAATGCTTCATCAATAGAATTATCTACAACCTCAAATACGCAATGATGAAGTCCCGTAGGCCCTGTTGAACCAATATACATTCCCGGACGTTTCCTGACCGCTTCCAATCCCTCTAAAACTGTAATTTGTTGGGATGTGTACTCTTTAGACTCCATGTAATTCTCCTATTCTTTCTTTTTCCGCTGAATATAATAAAATTTTAACATCTTTCTCGCTGTTCCTTGAAATTTTAAATCATATTTCTGAATCGTTTCTTCTATTAAACGCTCTTCCGTTTTCGTTAACTTAATCACTTTCGTCTTCTCAGGAAGAATTGATTCGTATGTAAAACTCTTTATATTACCCTGTTTGAACTCAATATCAGTTATTATATCTTCACCAAAATTCTTGTTTATCTGTTCAATTAAACCCAAGCGGTTGAATCTGAGCTCTGTCACCCATTGAAATGTAGACCCTAATACCAATAACTTACCTGAATCAAAATATATTGGCTTGGTCTTATCCGCAATTCTGGCGGGAACTAATTTATTCCAATTTGTAAATATTTGAAATGATATAAAATATTCTTTTCCTAAATATCTTGATAATGCTAAATTTATTCCGGAAGTGAAACTTTTTATCTTTGAATCGAAACTTCTCATAAACGCATAGGCATCAAAACAAATTTATACTTACCTTCATCAGGGTTCGGCATGAATACAATTGGTGAAGTTGAATTTATAACCTTTAAAAGAACTGTTTCTGTCTCTATATTTTTTAAAATATCTGTAATATATCTGGAATTAAATAACAGGTTCAGCTCATCACCTTTATATTCCAAACTTAAAACTTCTTTACCTTCTCCAACCTCAGGGGTAATTGTGTTTACTATTAATTCATCATCCTGAAATTCGTACTTGATAGAATTACGCTTCGAATCGGCCATTAATGCT
Organism: Candidatus Mcinerneyibacteriota bacterium; assembly: GCA_030630935.1. Taxonomy (GTDB): domain Bacteria; phylum AUK180; class AUK180; order JAQVHJ01; family JAQVHJ01; genus DAOVMD01. Next base: position 41,448 of record DAOVMD010000001.1, read on the forward strand.
ACTCGCTGTGTGGCATCAAATAAAGAAGATGTATTAATAATAATATCTAAATCAAAGGATTCCGGTATGACACTCTTATAGTTCGGATATTCTCCAGTGATTAAGCGGGATATTAATGTGCTGTTCTCTAATGTAAATAAAATTTGATTATCTTTAGTAGTAAGATTTATCTGAACAACCTTATCTTCACTGTCTTCAAGTAGATCTTTTAAATTACTGAATGTCTTATAAGGTACTATCATACTCTTTTCTAAATCTATTTTTAACTTCTCGTTGCTTTGTGCAAATGATAGACGGTGACCATCTGTTGATACAAAAGTTAAATAACCACCTTCTGAACAAAGATAAATACCCATTAAAGTAAACCTGGTCTCATCTGTAGAAACAGAGAAAATCGTCTTCGCAATCATCTTCTTCATCTCACCCTGTGGAATCTCAATGTTCTTCTCAATATCATAATTGGGGGTTTGAGGAAATTCATCCTTTAACTGACCATTTAATTTATAAGTGAGGTTACCACCTTTAATTTGAACATTCTTCGTGTCAACCTGTGTAAACTCAATCTCGTCAACAGGAATATTCTTCGAGATATCATAAAGCTTTTTAGCAGGTAAAGCAATTGAACCCTCTTCAATTATGTCTGCAGGAATCTCTTTTATTAGTGTTATCTCAAGATCTGTAGTCGTAATCTTTAGCTTGTTGTCGTAAGCTTCAAGTAAAGCGTTAAACAAAATACTAATTGTGCTTTTCTGTAAAATTACTCCACTCAACTGATGCATGGCTTTGGAAAAGATTTCCTTGTCAACAGTAAACTTCATAAATGCTCCTATCCTTTATTTATTATATTAGTTAATAATATTAATAAGTTATATATTATAACATAAAAATGCAAAAAATTCAATAAAAAAATTATTTTTTTATAATTTATTTTTCCTTTTTTTTCTTTATATTCTTTTAATGTTTTTAAATTTATTAATAATAATAATATACTGCTGTGGATAATAGGGATATGTATATAAATTGCCCAATAATCCGATAATTATACTGTGGATAATACTGTGGATAAAAAAATAATAACTTAGAGGTTATTAAACTTTTTTTCGTTGTTCACATTATTGAAAATATACTAACATCTTTTCAATAACTTATCAACAAGGGGTTGTGGATAAATTCTTGTCCATATTCGTTATTTTTTACATGCTTTTCTTATTTTTACATGAATAGAGATTGTGAAATTTTTAGAAAACCGAGGGCAGAGAATAGAGTTATATGAGCTTTCGAAATTTTTAATTTCAATATTTGTCCTGTAAGGACAATTGATAATAGCCCAGCAACTCATTGCTGGGTAGAGATCTCCCAAAACACACACTGTGCCGTAGGGACAGCTGTAGACGCAACTCCATTGCATCTGCAGAAAACAGATATTAGAGAGCAGAAAGCAGAATTATGAG
>DAOVMD010000300.1 GCA_030630935.1 Candidatus Mcinerneyibacteriota bacterium
AACATCGTTTTACTCCCATAGTTTCAACGTTTAGGACACTTATATTATACCATATTTGTCGATTTATTTCAAGTGATTTGTAATCAAAAATTAAATATTTTACAAAATTTGACTTTTTGCAGGAAGGTCAATAATGAATAATGTCTTGCACTATATATGACAATGCTTTAATCTGTAAAACAACTGTTTCCGCGTCCAGATACCCTAACGAAGTGCGTGGTTCTGGGTCAGTTTTCTGCTCTCTGCTCTCGGTTTGTTTAACTGAATTAAACAAACATGCCCTGACCAAATTAACTTAACCCTCCCTTATGAAACCAAAATCTTTGCAACAATACAGTGTTCTAAAAATAGTTGAAGTAATCTCGCTTTTATGAAAAACATTAGATTGCCGCAGTCGCTTCGCTAGTTCCTTCGCTTTGCTCTGGATAAACTCCATGACATTCAAACGTTGTAAATAACATTGATACATTATATAAAAATATATTGACTTAATTAATATAGTATGATATAATTTTTAATATATATAAGGAAACGTGATGAAACAATTTTCTGCAAAACAAGAGATCATAAAAGTTGGTACTTTTCTTTGGGAGAAGGGAATGGTTTCCTCAAATGAAGGTAATCTTTCTGTTCGGCTTGAAGATTCTAAAGTAATAATTACACCGAGCGGAGTCAGCAAGGGTTTTTTGACACCGGATCAACTGATAATTTTAAATTCTGATTGGAGTCCTGTTTATCCAAAAGCACCGAAGCTCACTTCTGAATTTAAATTACATAAAACGATCTATGAAAACACAGAATATACAGCAGTCTGTCATGCGCACCCGCCATATTCAACTTCGTTTGCAGCATCCAGGAAAGGTATTCCATCATGTTTATTACCGGAGATGGTCCTATCAGTTGGAGCGATACCCCTGGTTCCTTATGCAGCTCCATCGACTGAAGGTGTTGGAAAGAATATTCTTCCATTCTTAAAAGATGGATATGAAGTATTCCTGCTTCAGAATCATGGTGTATTGACTTTAGGAAAAACGTTAACCGATGCATATTTTAAGATGGAGATGGTTGAGCATTATTCAAAAATTGTACACCTTAACTTATTACGTGGTGATGTGAAGTTATTGACAAAAACTGAGATAGAAGAACTAAATACAATTCGTAATAATCTTTGGAAAAAACCCGGAAATGTGATCTGTGATGTTTGTGGGTATTGTAAATTTTTAGAAGGAGGAGAGAAATGATAAAGTTTAACTTTGAGAATTTAATGGCGGATAAAATTGGAAATGTTCATGGTATTACAAAAGAAGATTTCCGAAAAATGGATTCTTTAAAGAAAGAGGTTATTAAAGCATTCAATGATAAGAAGCAGATGGGTAAATTCCCGTTTATGGATATCCCGTTCAAAAGTGGTGAAGTTCCGGATATTGAGAGTTATGTAAGCCAGGTCAAGGGTAAATTCAAAAACTTTGTAGTAATTGGCATTGGCGGGTCATCATTAGGCTGCATCTGTATTTTAGAGTCTATGAAACCTAATTTCTATAATCTGCTTCCCAATGAAAAGCGTGGAGGCCCCCGCATTTTTATTCCTGATAATATTGACCCGGAGCTGATTCATGATTTATTTGAAGTGATAAAACCCGAAGAAACACTTTTTAATATTATTACAAAGTCCGGTTCAACTTCTGAGACAATGGCTAATTTCCTAATAGTAAAACGAAAACTAAAAGAAGCATTAGGTGATAAGTACACAGATAATCTTGTATTCACGACTGACCCGGAGAAAGGTGATTTAAGAACAATTGCTGATAAGGAGAATATTAAAACCTTTACTATTCCACCGGAGATTGGCGGCAGGTTCTCAGTTCTAACTTCTGTTGGGCTGTTAATGGCTGCAATGGCAGGGGTTAATCTTGAAAAACTGCTGGATGGTGCACAGAAAATGGTTAACCGAGTGATGGGTGAAATTGAAGATATCGCATTCCTAACTGCTTACTATCTCTATATCCTGGAAAAACAAAAAGGGAAAAATATCTTTGTTATGATGCCTTATGCAAATAACCTTTATAGATTTGCCGATTGGTTCAGGCAGATCTGGGCTGAATCATTAGGAAAAAAAATGGATGTCAATGGTAAAATTATTTATGCCGGGCAAACTCCTGTGAAATCCCTGGGTGCAACTGACCAGCACTCTCAAATTCAACTATATAATGAAGGACCTAATGATAAGGTTATTAATTTTATTAAAGTGGAAGAATTTGAAAATGATGTAAAGATTCCTGTTGAATATAAAGAATATAAAGCTACTGAATATTTATGTAATCATTCCCTTCAGGAATTAATTAATGTGGAACAATATGCAACCGAAATCGCAGTTACAAAAAATGAAAAACCCAATTTCAGAATAACGTGCCCAAAAGTAAATGAGGAAACCCTTGGGGAACTATTCATGTTCTGGGAGATTGTAACTGTTTATATGGGTGAATTTTATAAAATTAATCCCTTTGATCAACCTGGAGTTGAAGAGGGGAAAAATGCAACTTATCACCTATTAGGAAGAAAAGGATACGAAGATTATTCAATATGAAAACCGAACATAACAACATTTATAACTATAAGTTTGAAGTAAAGCTTATAGTAGTCCTGGTATTGATTCTATTAATGATCGGGGAGTGGTATTTTTATAAATTAATGCCGGACCTCTTTTCAGGAAAGGTAAAACTGGGGGAGGGAGATTCAATTCAAGTTTATACATTTTTCTTTGCGATAGGTTCATTTTTCATGTTGATATATATTTTCAAAGGTTATTTTTTCTTAATTTCGAGAGTTGATAAGTTCTATAAATTTGCGATTTTAGTGATTTACCTTTTGGGATTGACCCTTGTGGAATACGCAATTTACACGAGGAATATTCCATTAATCCACGGTAGTAGTTTTACAATAGGTTTTCCATCAATTTTTATGTCAGTTGTAATATTTAAGGAACTATTAATTAAATCCCCAAAACAAAAAGGAGAAAAAAATGAAGAGAAGTAAGCTTAAACTTATCTCGATTTCACTTTTCATTCTTGTGTTGGTTTCATCGATTTTTATATTTACAGGTTGCCCTTCGAAACCGAAAGTTTATAAAATAACTGTATTATATATGAATGATACTCATGCTCATTATGTCCCTTATAAACCCGGCAATTCTCCTGATGAGACAGTTGGTGGTTTTGCCAGGGCCATGACGGTTATCCGTAAAACCCGGAAGAGTAATCTGGTTTCAAAGAGGGAGACTATTCTTCTACATGCCGGCGACGTTTCAGCCGGGACACTTTACTCCACAATATTCAGAGGGAGAATGGGTCAAAAATTAATAAGTAAAATGAAGTTTGATGCAATGGTAGTTGGCAATCATGAATTTGATTATGGTTATCATCTTCTTAAAAAATTCAAACTTGAATCCGACTTAAAAATTCTAAGTGCAAATATTGTTGATGAAGACGGTAAGAAACAGTTCAAGGAGTTTTTTATAAAACGTTTTGAAGGTAAAGATCTTCAGATTATAATCTTTGGTTTAACAACTCCAACAACGGTTTACACAACTCATCCCAAGAATGTAAGGGGTTTAAAGTTTCTTGATCCAATTGAAACTGCGAATAAAGTTCTCAATCAGTTTCATGAAGAAGATTTAATAATTGCACTTACACATTTAGGTGTTGAAGACGATAAGAAATTAGCGGAGTCCTGCCCAAAAATCGACTTGATAGTTGGTGGTCATTCCCACACAAAAATTGAACAACCGCTTAAAATCAATAAAACATTAATCTGTCAGGCGGGAGCATACGCTGAATTTATCGGCAAGTTAGATATTGATGTTGAGAACGGTCAGATTATAAAATATAATGGTGAGCTGATAAGATTAACTGAAGAATTTGAAGAAGATGAGAAAATTGCGAATTTAATCGAGAAATTTAAAAAGAAAGTTGATGTCAGGTTTGAAAAGAAAGTTGCTGAATCAAAGGTTTTCCTTGATGGAGAGAAGAAAAGTGTTAGATCTAAAGAGACCAACCTTGGAAAATTAATCTGTAAAATAATGCGGATTAATGTTAGGGCAGATATCGCACTAATGAATGGAGGAGGAATAAGAGCAAGTATTCAGAAAGGTGATATTAAATTAAAGGATATCTATTCAGTGCTTCCATTTGATAGTACATTAGTTACAATTAATTTAAAAGGGAAGTATTTACTCGAAGTACTGCAAAGAAGTGCAGACTTGAAACCGGGTGATGGCGGAAAATTACATACTTATGGAATTACTTATACAAATAAAAAGGGGAAAATTGAAATTTTAAAGATAAGGAAGGAACCATTCGATCCTGAAAAGAATTATAAAATTGCCCTCAATAATTTTATTGCAGAAGGTGGAGATGGGTATACAATTTTTCAGGAGAAGGGTGAGGACTTTGTAGATACCGGCTTAATTATTCGTGATGCCCTTATTCATTATATCAGGAAGAGAAAAGTTTTAACAGAGGAACACTTAAAGTAGTAGTTTAACA
>DAOVMD010000263.1 GCA_030630935.1 Candidatus Mcinerneyibacteriota bacterium
CGAAGTTCGATTGTACAGAATTCAAAGTAAAAATTGCAGGAGAAATTAAGGATTTTCAACCTGAAGAATATTTAGACAAGAAATGGATTAAAAGATCAGAACCCTATATTCAATATGCAGCTATTGCTGCAAAAGAAGCAGTTGCCATGTCCGGACTTGATCTTGCGAAAGTAGATCCACATAAATTCGGAGTTCTAGTAGGGTCTGGAATTGGTGGAATCCGCATAATTGAAGAGCAAGTAAAGCTCTTGAATGAACGAGGTCCATCCAGGGTTTCACCCTTTTTAATTACAAAAATGATAACTGATATCGTACCAGGAAAACTAGCGATTTTGTTCAATGCTCAAGGACCAAACTTCAGTATTTCAACTGCGTGTGCTACCGGAACTCATTCAATCGGAGAAGCATTTAAAATAATTCAACGCGGTCAGGCAGATCTTATGCTTTGCGGTGGAACAGAAGCATCTATCGGACCCCTGGCATTTGCAGGATTCGCCGCAATTAAGGCAATTGCAGCAAATTATAATGATGATCCGGAAAAGGCATCAAGACCTTTTGATGTGGATAGAAGTGGTTTTGTAATTGCTGAAGGTTCCGGGATATTATTAATTGAGTCCCTGGATCATGCAAAAGCACGCGGTGCTGAAATCCTATGTGAATTGGTGGGTTATGGCGATACAGCTGATGCGTTCCATGAAACTGCCCCGCATCCGGAAGGGATTGGAGCTTATAGATCTATATTAGAGTCAATGGAAGATGCTCAAATTAATAATGAAGATATCACTTATATTAATGCTCACGGCACATCAACCAAACTTAATGATATTATGGAAACTAAAGCTATAAAAAGGATGTTTGGTGATTACGCATATAAAATACCAATCTCTTCAACGAAATCTATGCATGGACATGCATTAGGAGCAACTGGGGCAATTGAATCAATCATATGCGTAAAATCTATTTTGGATGATATCGTTCCCCCAACTATTAATCTTGAAAACCCGGACCCGGAATGCGACCTGGATTATATTCCTCATGAAGCAAGAGAATTGAAAAATAATGCTGTACTATCTAACTCATTCGGATTTGGGGGACATAACGCAACTTTAATTTTTAAAAAATTTAATGGCTAAAAAAAGAAAAAGAACATTAACTGCTGAAAGAATAGAATCAATCAAGAAGTTATTATTAACTTTGAATATTGAAACGGAAAATTTCGAAATCTATGATCTTGCTTTAACTCATAAATCTTATGCAAATGAAAATTATTCCGGACTTCAGGATCATAATGAAAGATTAGAATTCCTGGGTGACTCTGTGCTATCAATTTCTATTACAAATTTTCTTTATAAAAAATTCCCCAATGAATCTGAAGGATACTTAACTAAATTAAGATCGAAAATTGTTAGCCAAAAGAACCTTTCAAAAATGGCAAAGAAATTAAATTTCGGGTACTATCTTCTTCTAAGTAAAGGTGAACATAAATCTAATGGTATGTCACGAGAAAGCATTCTTGGAAATACTTTTGAAGCATTATTAGGTGCGGTTTTTCTTGATAAAGGTTTTCAAATCAATAATAAACTTATCAATGAATTATTTATTAACAATATAATTGACATCATAAAAAATCATAAATTTAAAGATTATAAAAGTGAGCTTCAGGAATATTTCATGAGGAAGTTTAATAAAATTCCAACTTATGTAGTAGAAAATGAAACCGGAATTGAGCATAAAAAGGTATTTTTTGTTAAAGTAATGTTCAACAGAAAAGTTTATGGAAAAGGTACAGGAAAAAATAAAAAAGAAGCTGCTCAATTAGCCGCTTTTAATGCATTAAAGAAACTTAATTTAGTTCAGAAAACTTAAAATAGAAATTTTTAATAAATTTTAAACTTAATATTTGAAGGTTTTAAAAACGATTATTCAATATTATTTTTTGTGATATAATCAATAAGTCAAAAAGTGAATTACTAAATTTGACTTGGTTTTTTAATTATAATTTAGGAGTTATAAACATGAAGCTAATTTCAATATTTTTACCGTATCTCGGCTGTAAGGAACGGTGTATGTTCTGTAATCAGCAAATCTTAAATGATGTTTTTGTGGTCCCGGGAAAAATTCAGATTAGAAAGAGAATTGAAGCTGCAATTAGAACATTACCTGAAAATGAAAAGTCTGAAATTGCTTTCTTCGGATGTAGTTTCTCAAGTATGGATATGAGTATGCAGGAAGAATATTTGCAGATTGCAGAAGCTTATAGTGATCATGTCCAGGGGGTTCGAATCTCTGCATACCCAGGTTCATTCCCTGATGAGGAAATAAAACTGCTAAAGAAATATAATGTAACGACTATTGAAATTGGGATAGAATCCTTATCCATTGGCGTTCTGAAAGCCGCAGGAAGAAGATATAACAGTGAAGATGTATTAAATGATATTTCAAAATTGAAAGCGAATGGATTCACAGTGGTAGGGCAGCTTATGCTCGGATTACCAGGGGATACAAAACGAAAATTTATGAATGCAATAAAAGAATTAATTAAAACAGATCTCGATTTTATTCGATTACACCCAACCCTGATTTTGAAAAATTCGGATCTTGAAGTCATGTATTTTGAAAAGAGATATGAACCAATTACTCTTGAAGAATCACTTGATTGGATGATGGGAGCATTCGAATTACTTGAAGAATCTCAGATACCATTGATTAGAGTAGGACTATTTCCATCAAAATCGCTCACAAGATCCAGTAATGTAATCGCTGGTCCATTCCACCCGTCACTTGGTGAGCTGCTGAAAGGAAGAATATTTCGAAAAAGAATTGAAGAAAAATTAAATGGCGATATTCCCGAAAATTCATTCCTGGAAATCTTTGTAAATCCAAGGGAAGTTTCTCAAGCAAGCGGGTATAAAAAGGAAAATGTAATTTACTTTATCAAAAAATTTAGATTTATGCAGGTTAAAGTTACTCAAAATGAAGAGATAAAACCATCTCAAGTTGAGATCAGAATTTCAAAATAATTTCGCAAACTGAATAGAAAAAAGAAGAAAGAAAAATATAGCATCGCTTCGTTCTGCAATGAAAAAGTAAGAATTAAGAATGAATAATGATTTTGCTTCAGAGAATACAATGCACTTATTTAGAGCTTTTGATGGGGGTGAAATCCCATTGCTATGTCTAATTGTAATACTTTTCAATGTACTAATCTTCAGTCAAGGTCAGTTTGACCTTGACCATAATTGAAAACAATAACATTAAAAGTTTGAAGAATGATTTTACGTTATTGATTACAATGCATTTATCTATAAAACGACTGTTCTCTGCTCTCTGCTCTCTCTTCTCTGCAGCGAAGCTGCAAGCTATCTACTATCTATAAAGCAACAGTTCTCAGTTCTCAGTTCTCTGCTCTCGGTTTGGTTAACAGAGTTAACCAAACATGCCCTGACCCAACGAATTTAATCCTCCCGTATGAAATGTATAAAAACAAAAACTCGCTTCGCTCAAACTTTTTAAATTGACAGGGAACTGAAGAGTAAGGAACCCATGCACCAGGTACGATGCATGACGCAGCACGTAGGGTTCTCTATTAAAAAACTAACGAGAACTTTTTAAAGAATGAAAAAAATGAAGGATATTTGAAATGTTCAGTAGGGGCTTCCGGTCGGACGCCCTTACCATTTGAAATAAGTATCCCATAAGATTTGATATCCTCATGTATGAAAAAAAAATAGATGAATAAAAATAAATTAATCAAACTCTTGACTTCTTACGTATAAATATATAAACAAGACTAAAAATACCCAATGGTCTTATTTCTTTTTTCTGTAATATGGTGTAAAATACTTTTGAAAAAAGTGAAATGGAAATAAACAAGAGGATATGAGCGTTAAGAAAAAAAAGACCAGGTTCAAAGTATTGGTTTATAGTTCAAGGATTATCTTTGATAGTTTGCGGGAGTACCTTGGAGAGGTACCGATTATTGAAAAGGTAATTTTCGTTGAGGATATTGAATATCTTGAAGTCCTTGATGATACTGATAATATGATTTTAATTTTCCTCGAGGAATCATTAATAAAAAGAGATTTTGCAAAAATTAAAACGTTAATAGAAAAGAATAAAAATAATTATAGATTTTTCATGATATTTCAGGAGATTGATGCTTTTAATTTATATCAATTTATCAAGGCAGGTATTAAGGGAATAATTGATCCAAACTGGACCAAATCAGAATTAAGAAATGCAATTAATAAATCGGTTAAAGATGAATTTATTTACCCAAGAAGATTATTAACAGAATTGATTCAGTCGATTGTTGAGAAGAACGAAGTAGGGTGGGATAGTTTTTATTTTTCAAAGAGGGAGACTGAAGTTGCAAAATTATTAGTTGAAGGACTTACAAACAAAGAAATTGGGAAGGAACTTGATATCTCAGAAAAGACAGTAAAAGCTCATCTCACACATATCTATACAAAGCTCTCCTGCTCCAAAAGAACTGAAGCCGTAAGAAAATTACTTTTGTTATAAGGGTTATTAGGGAGACGTGCCATGGCACGTCTCTACGGACTATAAAATGACTGTTTCCGCGTCCAGATACCCTAACGAAGTAAGTGGTACAGGGTCTATTCTCTGCTCTCTGTTCTCGGTTTGGTTAACAGAGTTATCCAAACATGCCCTGATCATAAGAAATTAATCCTCCCGCATGAAAGGATTATGAAAACAATAAAAAGAATATACATTGTTATAAAAAGGTAATATACGTTCTTATATTAATTAAAAGAGCTTCAGCTCTAATGCGAAGAGCCCCGGGTTTTAACCCGGGGAACATGTATCACCCCAACACACCCGGGACTTCAGTCTCAATACGGTTAACCTTGTTAACCTTATAGAGAGTAGATAACAGAGAGTCGAGAGCCGTCGTTTTACAGAAAAGATTATGAAGATTGACCTTCCTGCAAAAACAAGGTATCAAAAAAGTGTTTTGATAGCGAGTTTAGGTAAAAAAACAAAATTTTGAAAATTTATTTTTAGGTTCAAG
>DAOVMD010000459.1 GCA_030630935.1 Candidatus Mcinerneyibacteriota bacterium
AAGACACCGGATAAAACTCCGGATAAGACCCCCGAACCATCTTCTGATTCTTCAGGTAAAATAAATATAAATACAGGTAACCAGGAACAGCTTGAGACCTTAAAGGGAATCGGTCCGGTAAAAGCTGAGAATATTATTTCTTACAGGAATTCTAATGGTCCATTTAAGAAGATTGAGGATATTCAAAATGTAAGTGGTATAGGTCCAAAGACCTTTGAAAGGTTGAAACCTTTTATAACTGTAGGAACCGGAGATAAAATTAGAAAGATCGAAACGAGTTCAGATTCAAAACCTTCCAGAGATAAAATAAATATTAATACTGCATCTCAATCTGATCTTGAAACAATACCTGGAATTGGACCAAAGACAGCCCAAAATATTATTAGTTACCGGAAGGAACATGGTCCATTTAAATCAATTGAAGAACTTGATAATGTAACACGTATCGGACCGAAAACAATTGAAAAGATGAGACCATATATAACAATTGGAGACTAAAAAATAATGAAATATCTCTCCCAAAAAAATGGAGGCATGCATGGGGATTGCTGATATTTACAAACGCCTAAACCCCCAGACCAGTGAATATCTTGTTTATATTGTCAAGGATTTGAATGAACAACAAAAGGACTTACTATCCTTAGAACTTAATGATCTTACGGATAAAGAATTATATGCAGCAATTTCGATATTAACCCGATTGAGCTCAAAACAAATTGGATCAATTATTCATAAGCATGATACAGCTGGTCCGCTTTTAATTTTTGGTGATTCAGTTTCGAATAAAAGGATGATACTTGCTCATAGAATTGCATATTTAATTGTGGTTAGAGGAATTAAACCGGAAGAGATATTGGGGTTAACTTTTACAAATTCTGCGGCTGGCACAATAATTGATATGGTTTCCGGACTACTGCCTGATAAAGTTTTAATTGATATGAACATAGGAACATTTCACTCGACTTGTCTGAAGATTTTAAACGAAGAAACCTTTGGGAATATGAACCTTCAGAAATTGGGTTATAAGAAAACCCCACCCTATAGAATTGTCGTAGCTCATGAAAGAATATTATTACTCAAGAGAGCAATTAAAGAAGCTGGGTTTGATGAGAAAGATACTTCAATTTCAAAAGTAATGGAAGAGATCGCCACAGCAAAAATTAACTTACTCAACCCTGAAGAATATAAAAAGAAAGCCAAGGAAAAATTTCAAAAAAGTGTGGCAAATATCTATGAAATTTATCAGAAGAAACTCTTTAAATCAAATACGGGTGATCCGGAGGATCTTGTATTCTTAACAGTTCAACTATTTAATAAAAGTTTTGAAGTTAAATCATTTTACTCTGAACTATATAAATATACATTTATTGACGATTATCATTATGCAAATCCCGCACAGTTTCAATTAATAAAATTATTAACTGAGAAAAGCCAAAACATCACATTTTCTGCTGCCCAGGAAAGAGTATTATACGGTTTAACTCCTACCTGGGAAAACAAGGCCTTGACCTTTGATAAGGAATATAAGAATACAACCATTATCCATTTCAAACGTGAACCTATTGATCTCGAGAAAATTCTGGTTGAACGAAGGATCATTGATGAAGAAACCATTAAAGCTGAAGGAATTACATTTGCTGAAAACGCTGATTTTAGGGACTACTTAACAGGGAAACAAATCATCAGATTAATTGCAGATGATGAATTTGACCAGGTTACTTTTATTACGAATAAAATAATTCAGGCGATCTCTGAAAGTAACAAAAAATATTCCGAAGTTATGGTTGTTATAAGAACAAATAAACAGATTGAAGTGCTTAAGAATGGTTTATCAAGTATGAATATCCCGTTTAAGATCGTTGGGGATAAGTTACTTGAAAGACCCGAAATCCTTGATATCCTTTCATTCTTAAGATTAATTTATTTTGGGGATCTTTATAAAAGAAATAAAGATGCTGTCACAAAAGATAATATCTCAACTGCAGATAAGGATTTCTTCAGACTTCTACGGATTCCTTCTATTGACCTGAATTATTCTTCCAGAGTCTTAATGGAAAAATTAAAGAAGGATTATCCTGACAGAAGTCTTTATGAAATCTTAAAAAGCGGTGGTGATGACCTGGAAAACTTTGAAAAAAGACTCCCAATTGAGGATAAGGAAAAATTAGGTTTTATATTGGATCTTTTAACTGAAGTTATATCTTCAAGAGAAGAATTTGGAGTAGGAACATTAATTGAGATTTTAATAAATGAATCCGGCTACCTGGAATTCTTAAAAAATATTGGAACAAAAGAAAGCTTGATGAAGATAAAAAATGTTGAAATATTTGATGCTTATGCTTATGAATTTGAAGAAAACCTGAAGAAGAAAGCCACAACCTCAGATTCACTTGTGGCGTTTATCCGTGATATTGAATATAATATTACACAGATTAAAGCACAGGAAAATGCGATTAAAGATGCCGTTACCATCTCAACTTTACACGCTGCAGAAAGTGAAGATAAACCTGTTGAGTTCTTTTTACTGTAATATTTTATAAAATTTCACTTGACTTATTTAGTATAATTTGTTATCATACAACATACTAATGTTTTTAACAACTAAAGTATTTGGAGGAATTTGTGGCAGACCTTAGTATTGAAATCAAAACCAATAATATAAATGCGAATGTTAGTCTTATTATTCTATCCGGGTTTTTAG
>DAOVMD010000425.1 GCA_030630935.1 Candidatus Mcinerneyibacteriota bacterium
ATTATCAATCATAAATATGTAGGATCGCAAGCTCCCTTTTAAAATGCGAAACTATTCCATCTTTTCTTACTTCTTAAGTTTAAATACTTTCCGTGAAATTTTAAATGTATCAAATATATGGCTTCTTAAGTCTTTCATGAAGAATTGGTAATCCAATGGTTGTTTCTGAGGGAATTGCCTAATTCTGTAACTAAGATCCTTATCATCAATATTACGTTCTGAGAGCATTGAAATATATTCATGGGAAATTTCATTAAAGCAGAATTCAGTAATTTCCTGAACCATCTCAAGGATATCATCGGTAATAATATTTAAACCCTTTAGTCCATCCTCAACGTTTTGGTTTCCTGACCATGTCGAAGTATTCCTAAGAATAGTAACGACCTTTTCTTTAAATTCAGCTTTCAACTCAAGTAGCTCTTCTTCAAGTTTTATAATATCATCGTCGGTAACTTTTTCAAGTTCAACCTTGGGGATGAAATATTTTGTTGGTTTATCTTTTGTTAATTCATAAGATGAATATAGTGTGGGGATATCTGTTTTGTAACCGAATTCGGTGTTTATGGAATCAGACAGTTCCTTTGAAGCTTCTTCTTCACCGTGAACAATAAAAATGTTTTGAGGGGCTTTTTTAAATCCTCTTACCCAATCTAATAATTGTCCTTTATCAGCATGAGCAGAGAAACTATTTATCTTCTGAATATTTGCCCTGACATTTATTCTCTCTCCAAAAATCTTGATATGTTTATTCTTTTCCAGGATCGATCTTCCGAGAGTCCCTCTTGCCTGATACCCAACGAACATGACAGTAGCATTAGGTTTCCAAATATTATGTTTCAGATGATGTTTAATTCTTCCTGCTGTACACATTCCACTGGCAGATACGATGATAGAAGGAGATTCATCCAGGTTAATCGCCATTGAATCCTGAACTGATTGTGAGACTTTCAAGCCTGGAAAACCAAATGGGTTCTGGTCGTTTTCCAGGATTTTCCTTGCATCTTTATCATATAAATCTTTAAACTTTGTATAGATTTTTGTGGCTTTAATTGCAAGCGGACTGTCAAGATAAACGGTGATTCTTGGGATTTTATTTGCATTAAATAAATTATTCAGGTGATATAAAACTGTTTGTGTTCTACCGATTGCAAAAGAAGGAATTATCAGTTTCCCTCCATTTTCATAGCTGGTGTTGATAATTTTATTGATTAATTCTTCATTCTTAATATATTCTTCATGATATCGATTGCCGTATGTTGATTCAATTAATAAATAATCCGTCTCCTCAATAATCGTAGGATCCCTCAAAATTGGGATAGTACTATTTCCCAAGTCCCCGGAAAAGGTTATTTTTATAGTTTTTCCATTTTCTGTAATGAACATTTCAATAATTGCGGAACCTAAGATATGTCCTGCATCCCGAAACCTGATATGGATATTTGGGGTAAGAGTTATTTCTTCCTCATATTTGACACCTTCAATAAAATCAAGAGATGCGACTGCTTCATCAACAGTATAGAGTGGTTCTCTTGGTTCCTCGCCTTTCCTTTTTCGTTTCTTGTTATCCCATTCATTTTCTGTCTCCTGAATATGTCCTGAATCAGGCAGCATAATTGAATTCAATGCTTTCGTAGCTTCAGTAGTAATAATTCGATTATTGAAGCCGTCCTTTACCAATTTAGGAACTAATCCTGTATGGTCAATATGAGCATGAGTTAAAAGAACAAAATCAATGTCAAGAGGATTAAAATAAAATGGTAAGAAATTGCGATGCTTTAATTCCTTGCCTCCTTGAAACATTCCACAATCAACTAAAATCTTTTTATTATCAGCTTCTATTAAATAAGATGAACCTGTTACATTCTCTACCGCACCCAAGAAACTAATTTTCATTTTTTCTCCATTTATTTTTAATTTGTTAAGGCATAAATTAAAATATTTACTCCCATCTTTAATGCTGTTGTTCTTGTATCCTGAGGATTATTATGGACTCCGGGGGAATCCCAACCATCTGAAATGTTGGATTCATATGTGTAAAATATCATCATCCGACCATTCTTATCAAAAAGCCCAAATGCTTGGGGGGGCTTTCCATCATGCTTATGAATCTTTGGCAATCCTTCTTTGAAACCAAAGTAACAATTAAAAATCTTATGTGATTTTTCAATTTCAATAAAGTTCAACTCGGGGAATATTTTCTTTATTTCTCTTCGGAATGGTTTATCAAGTCCATAATCATCATCAACATAGAGAAATCCCCCTGATAAAAGATAGTTCCTTAAGTTTTTTATTTCAACATCATTAAATGTAATATTACCGTGACCGGTTAAAAAAATAATAGGGTAATAAAAAATTCTGGAATCATCCGACTCAATATAAAAATCTTTTATACTGACTTCAATTCTTGTCTCTTTTGTGAAAAATTTTAAAAGATTAGGAAGTTCTGTCTTGCCATTATACCAGTCACCACCACCGTTGTATTTTAATCGTGGGATTTCCAGCACGGTTTGTTTAATCTCAGTTTCAGCAAAATATAGCAAGGGTAATAGAATTGTAATGAAAATGATACTTAAAATTGATTTTCTCATTAATTATCTCCAATCTATTATATCATAAAATCCTGATTCAGTCAAACAATTTTAGTATTTCGATCATATTTTTTAAAGTGTACAGGAAAGAAAAGAAAAAGAATAACAGGGACTGGGCGATATTTGTAGGTATATTTAAAAGCGTTTGAATGTCATTGCGAGGAATGAAATGACGTGGCAATCTCGCTTTTAAAAGAACACCATTAATCACTCATTACGAAAGAAAAATAATACAAAAGAACAAAAAAATTAACATGGACTTTAAAGAGACATATAAAATAGCTTATTAATATTGTCTATGTTTGTTTAGAGCTTTTGATGGGGGTGAAACCCCACTGTTTATGGCTAATAACAATACTTTTTAAAGTACTAAACTTCAGTCAAGGTCAGTTTGACCTTGACCATGATTGAAGACAATAATATTAAAAAAAGCAAAATAAAATTTCCACCGCAGAGGACGCCCCGAAAAAAAAAAGGGGTAAACTCCGGACGCAGAGAAAAAAAAAAGAAATATTTTTTCTTTTTTTTTCTTAAAT
>DAOVMD010000134.1 GCA_030630935.1 Candidatus Mcinerneyibacteriota bacterium
AAATAATGTATTTCGTGATAAACTCACGCTAGGAAAACTGTCCTTGAGTTAAATTCTTCTCATTCATTATCTTCTCAACCATATTAATAAACCTGTGTTTATCTCTTATCCAATCAGGACTAACTAACTGTCCTGGTTTTGGATCACCTGTCAACCGCTGTATAATAATTCTTTTATCTAAATTTATAAGAACAGCTACCGTCCGCTCGACCGCCGACTCAAATGATATGGGAGAGAATTCTCTACTCAAAAACAACTTTTCTAAATGGGTTCCTTTAATTATATACAACTGATGAATCTTGACCGAGTGAACCTGTAGTCTGGAAAGTTCTTGAGCAGTATAAATATTATCTGAAATATCTTCCCCGGGTAAACCTATTATTATATGCGCAGTTGTAAAAATTCCTTCGGAGATCGTTAGTTTCACCGCGGTTTCAAAATCCTCAAATTTATGCTGTCGATTAATTTTTTCTAAGGTCTCATTCCTGGCACTCTGCAGCCCGAATTCGATACCAATATCTTTCTGTACCTTAAAACGTTTTATTACTTCAAGGTGCTCTTTTGTAAAAGTATCAGGTCGGGTACCTATGTAAACGAGAACAATCTCCGGATAATTTAATAAAATTGATAGCTTCTCTTCCAGGAATTCAGGGGAACAATATGTATTTGTATAGGACTGAAAATACCCGATGAATTTATTAACACCTCGTTTCTGTTTGAGTAATTCCATCCTGGTCTTAATCTGCTCATCAATAGGAATCATACTTGAGTCCGGACCACTACCAAACTCATCGCAGTAAATACAACCTTCACTCGAAAGAGTTCCATCTCGATTCGGACAGCCTAACCCAAGATCTAAAGTTAATTTTAATACTTTTTCCCTAAATCTGCTGCGTAGATATTTTGAAAAACGATTATACCTTTCCATTATTTAATCGTCTTATTTCCGGTCAGGATCCCAAATAGGGGAAGAATCACGTGTGATCCAGTTAAGCATCCCAATCAATAACGAAACATTCATTAAACAAAAATATGAAATTGGAGTAATTATGGGAAGTATTTTCTTCTTCTTTAATAGTAACCACCCGCTAAATCCAATTAAGTAAAAGACTATCTGTAAACCGATCGTAATGTTATAAAAAGTACTCAACGAATTCATAAAGAGATTTGAAAACCAAACCCCAAGTAAAAACACTGGCGAGAACCATCTCAGGAACTTATGCAAAAAGTAAAAAACACTTATCCAGCCATATTTAAAAATATTAAATAGAAAACCCATTTCCTTAATTGAATTGAAATCCGCATTACCTATTCTGATTTTTCGTCGATATTCACTAAGAATGTCAGAAGTAGATTCTTCACGGGCACGGGCCTCAGGTTCAAAAATTAATCTCTTACCATGTTTGACGGGTTGAAGTGAAAGAATAAAGTCATCTAAAATATTTTTATTCTTTGGCAACGGTTTGAAATATTCTTTTTTAATCGCATATATCCCCCCATTTGCACCGCAAACGGATCCAATTACTCCTTCAAGTTCTTTAAGAGACCTTTCATGCTTCCAATACCTGGCTTCTAATTTATTCCGGTCTTTCGGTGTGATTTCTAAATAACCACAGACTCCACCAACTTCAAATGTTCCAAAATTTCTGACAAGTTTAGAAATCGCATCGGGTTCAAATATGGTATTTGCATCAGTGAATACAAGAATTTTTCCGGTCGATTCTGCAACGCCGTTATTAATGCTGACCGCTTTACCTGAACGTTTTTCTAACCGGAGAAATTTTATGCGTAAATCATTGAAACCACGAATATATTCATCTGTTCTGTCACGGGACGCATCCGAGATGACTATAACCTCTAACTTCTCTGCCGGGATATTTTGATGTAAAAAATTCTCGATCTTATCCCGAATAATTAGCTCTTCATTATAAACCGGAAGAATTACCGAAACCTTCGGAAAATCATTCAGGTACCCAGGCTTTGGAAGCACTCGACCCCACCTGATAAATCTTAGAAATAAAGGATAAAATAAATACGTAAGAAATAATAAACTAAAAAATGACCAGAATAAATATTGTAGAATCTTGTAGGTTGTCATTTATTAACGGGCTCCTTTTTGAAATAAGATAATAAAAATTGTTTTAAAGAAAATTTCAATGTCTAACCAAATAGAATAATTATTTATATAAAATAAATCAAAACTTAATCTCTCTTCTAAGCTTAAGTCATACCGACCATTTATCTGTGCAAGACCGGTAAGCCCAGGCTTAACCAGCAACCTGATTCCTTTATACGCAGGACGCTGTTCAACAAAATAAGGCCGCTCAGGACGGGGGCCTATCATTGATAACCTACCAAATAAAACTAATAATAGCTGCGGGAGTTCGTCTAAACTAAAACGCCTTAAAAATTTGCCGATTCGCGTAATTCTAGCATCATCTTTATCTGCCCACTTAGGACCGGTCTCTTCTTCTGCATCTTCAAACATTGAACGGAATTTTAAGATTTTGAACGGTGTTCCATTTAAACCAAGGCGAATCTGCTTAAATAAAGTCGAACCTTTTGAATCAATTTTTATAAGAATAGGAATTATTAAAAATAATGGTAAACTAAACACTATTAAAATTAATGAGATGAATATATCAAACAACCTCTTTATTAATGCATTAATCCCATATATTGGATGGGTAATAATTTTAAAAAAAGGGAAACCCTCGACCGGTAATAACTTATAACCATTTGAAACAAGATTAATATACTCAGGATCAAGCCAAAAATTTAAATCAAGACCAGGGGTATTATTAATTGCTGACATAATCTCCTTAAGGTCAACCGGCTTAAGAAAAAGAATTGTTTTAATCTTATACCTCTCTATTATATTTAATAGATGCTCGCCATCTCTTAAAACTGAATCAATACCAAAACAACTGTCAATCCCGGCTAACTTTAAAATATACCTATCCTTGAAGAACCCCTTCAGCTTCTTCGATTCCGCTTTATCAAAAACTTGATGTGTAAAAATTAATAGTCCGGGAAGAGATTGTGTTGACTTCATCAACAAGTCCGCAAAACTCCCAGCAAAGGTCCTGAATATTAAAATAAAAAAGACTAATAAAAAAAGATAAATAATAAAAACCCATCTTGATAATAATATATTCTCAGTTGAGTACATATTGCAAAAAAGAATAATTACAAAACTTATTATTAAATGGAAAAGCCCCGAAATTAAAATTTTCCTGAATATATGAATATCAAGCAATCGATCTGATACATAAACCCCAAAAATTAACATGAAAAACCAGAAACTAAAACTGAATAACAAAACAACTGTATAAAATGCTGCCAGGTGATTCTCTGGAATTGCTCCTAAAAACCTGATGTAATAAGATAAATATAAAACAAAACCCGTAATTACTATCTCAATTATCGAGAGAATTAAAAATTTAAAAACTTTTTTCATAAGCCTCTTTGAAATTTATAAAATTATATCATAATACACTTTTTTTTGCAAGGAAAATATCATAGTTTCGCTTCGCTCAACATTTATGATTTATGATTGATAGTTAGTAATTTAAGATTGATTTTGCATTATGTAATACAATGCTACGATTTACTAACACTTGAACTATTGAACGCATGCGAAGCATGCCTTTAGAAACATTCCAACAATTGAACCATAGACGTGCCATGGCACGTCTCTACAATAACACTTAAACATTTTATTAACTCTTGAACTATTGAACGCATGCGAAGCATGCATTGAACACTTAAACTTTTATTTTTTACCTTGAATAATAAATTAAAATATGTTAAAATTAATAAAACATAAGGAAAAACTTAATGAAGATTTGCCTTGACCTTCTTCCAATCCCTGAAGAGTACGGTGGTTCGGGACGTTACGCCCTAAACCTTATTAAAGGTTTCTCGGAGCTATATGGCTTATATCCAAATAAATACATTATTTATTTAAACAGCATTATAAAAAAGCATGTCTCGATAGATAATAACAATTTTATAATTAACAGCAGGTCATTTAAATCAAAAATTGCAAGGATCAGGTTTGAACAAAACAAGTTGGTAAAGCTTGTAAATACTGAAGAGTTCGACGTATTTCATGCAATTGCTAATATCCTTCCTCTCAAGATCAATGCAGAGAAAACAAAACTAATTGCTACTGTTCACGACCTATTATTCCTTAAGAATCCTACACGATATCCGATTACAAAATATCAATATTACAAACACTATGTTTCAAAAACTATTTCTATTTCACATAAAATAATTGTAGATTCCGAGTATACAAAAAACGATATTGAAACATACTTCCCGGAAGAAAAAGAAAAAGTTAGGGTAATCCCTTTAGCTCCTGACCCCACCTTTCGACCTGATGGTGATAATGTCCAAACGGAAGATTTTATCCTGACAGTTGCTGCGCTGGAGCCCGGAAAAGGATTTGAAGACCTCCTTACTGCATTAGAGCAAACCTTCAGAGAAAGAAAAATAAAATTATTTATTGCAGGTCCGAAAGGTTGGAAAAATAAAAAAATTATGAAAAAAATATTAAACCTGAATAAAGCATATAATGGGATTAAGCTACTCGGCTTCATTCCGAATCAAGAATTAGCAAAAATTTATAGAAGCGCAAGGTTATTTATCTACCCGTCTTTGCAGGAAGGTTTTGGTTTGCCGGTGATTGAGGCTATGGCAAGCGGAATCCCGGTTTTAGTACCAGATACAGATCATTATCGCAAGATTACAGGCGGAAAAACATCATATTTCAATCCAAAAATCAAGGACGACCTTTTTCTAAAAATCAATAAAATTATCTCGTCCGAACAAAACAATAGCAACGCTTTAACCTGGGTAAATCAATACACATGGAAAGACGTTGCAAAGAAAACCCTGGAAGTATATAAAGAATGAAAAAACTTCTTTTATTAAACCCTCCCTTTCTCCCAAATTATTCAAGAGACTCCCGTTCTCCGGCTGTTACACGGAGCGGAACAATTTATTATCCTATCTGGTTAAGTTATGCAGCTGGATATTTAATAAGAAATAAAGTCAATGTAAAATTGATCGATGCTATTGCTGAACCCGTTCCCTGGAAACAATTCTCCAAATACCTTTCGGACGAAAACTACGATATAATCGCAATCCACACAAGCACACCATCGATTGAGTCCGACGGTAAGATTGCTCAGGATATAAAAAAGATTTTACCGACCGCACGCATCTATTTAACAGGAACACATGTTTCGGCATTACCTGAGGAGACCCTGAAACTTTTCCCGGAGGTTGATGGAGTTGTGGTAGGGGAGTTGGAATATCCTTTACTTGACCTTGCGAAGGGAATGCCGCTCAATGAGGTTAGGGGAATAGTTTACCGGGAGGGGAACCGGATATTTCATTCAAAGCCCAAGGAGATATTCAAGGAGTTATTTCAACTTGAATGGGTATCGAAGATTTACAGAAAGTTTTTGAATATAGATAATTATTTTTATTCAGCCCTGCGGTATCCAGTAATTACTATTAATGCGGGTCGTGGTTGTCATTATAATTGTTCATTCTGTGTATTACCCCAGGTTTTCACCGGTCACAATGTCAGGTTGCGTGAAGTTGATGATATTATTGCAGAGCTTGAATATATAAAAAGTGAGATGCCCTGGGTAAAAGAGATTATGTTTGAAGATGATACATTCACGATTGATCAGCTCTGGCTTAAACGATTCTGTCTTGAACTGATTGTTCGTAAAATTAAAATTCGATGGTCAGCTAATGCACGAGCTGAATTAAGTCTGAACACATTAAAACTAATGAAGTTAGCCGGGTTACGACTATTGTTCGTTGGTTTTGAATCACCGAACAAAAAAACATTACACAGTATTCATAAGGGGATTACACCTGAGCAGCAGCAAGTATTCATGGCGAATACCCGGTTAGCCAAGGTTAAGGTTCACGGCTCATTTATTTTTGGATTACCCGGTGAAACCATGGGAGATATGGGTGATACAATCTCATATGCTATAAAGCTCCAGCCTGATACATGCCAATTCTTTCCATTAATCCCATATCCCGGAACGGAGATGTTTCACCAGTTAAATAAAAAAGGACATATTAAATTCGAGAAATATAGAGATTACCTTACCCCTGAAGGATATCATTCAACAGTACTTGCTTATCCTGACGTCTCAACAGATGAAATCCTGGCAATGTGTCGTATCGCAAGGAGAATTTTCTACAGACGTCCGGGATATATTCTAAAAAAAATCTCTCAAATACTGTTCAATCCAGCGGAAGCAAAACGTATTATCCGGGCATACTGGAATTTCCGAAAACATATGAAGTGAAACAATAGTTTCGCTTCGCTCCACAATGAAAAAGTAATAATGAAGAATATTTTTGCGTTATATATTTAAATGCTTTAGTTCAAAACAATATTTCTTAAGACACAGAGAAATGTAGGCAAACAAAAAAATAATTTAACAGGGAACTGAAGAGAACTTATGAGAACTAAAAAAACAAAAAAGAAAAATGTCCACAGGGATGTACGGGGTAAAAAAAACAAAAGAAGAATTTGTTCTCTGATCTCGATCAGGTCATTTAATTTGATAAGAGATTATATTAGAAATTACACGATTCTTCCCGTTGATCGTCTGTTCAATGTAAACAGTATAAACTCCTTGCTCGGTCTTAGAATAGATTAATTCTTTCTTATCTACAACCGGAATAACCGATACCCGGACACCGTTATAAATTACTACCCATCTTTTTTTCAATCCGGAATCATCTATTCTTTTTTCAATTTTAATTATATTATCATTATTAATACTAAGTTCAACCCATGGAAATTTTACTTGTTTCAATTTCGCTTTAAGCTTTTTAACATATTTCATTATTTTTTTTACTTTAGCTTTTTGATGTTCCACAAGTTCGTTTAATTTGGCATTCTCCTTCTTGTACTTCTCAATATCCATTTTCAATTGTTTATATACGTCTCCTCCACCGGGACCTAACTCTGCCTTTAACATTAATATCTCTATCTCCATTGCCCGAATCTTAATTAGGTATTCTACCTGCATTTTCTTAGATTTCGCTAATTCCATCATTAGTTTACGGTTTACTTCTTCAACTTCCTTTATCTTTTCTATAAGTTCCTTATCAATATCGGGAGATGGGGTAGGTATAATTGCAGGTGGTCCCTTATCCGGAACCGGGTTAGAACTGCCGGAAACCGTGTTCCCAATTATGAAAACACATCCGGAAAAATAAAAACTGAAAAGAAAAATTAATAGTCTTGTTAATATTAAAACTCTTCCTCTTTTATATTTCATCATATACCTCCTTTTTGATTTACAATATTATTTACGGGGGTTACAACTTCTTTATTCTGTGAAATTTCTTTTTTAAAAAGTTTAGAGTCTTCAAAATCGTTTACGATCTTTTGAAAAAACAGTAGGGGCGACCGACCGGTCGCCCCTACTGAACGATACAAATATTCTATTAATATATTTTGACATAGCTTGTTTATATAATTATTCACAG
>DAOVMD010000279.1 GCA_030630935.1 Candidatus Mcinerneyibacteriota bacterium
ATCAATGCAAAAACCTTGCATCGATTATCATCGATGCATTCCGATATAAGGTAAAAATGTTATTGAAAATGTTGGAGTGCATGGATGGGGGTGAAACCCCATTTTTTATGCGTAGCAATAATACATGAGATTATATAAAAGTATTAACATCATCACGTTCCAGTTTGGAACGTAACATGATTAGTTTTACAAATATCTCTTTTTTGAATCAATGCAAAAACCTTGCATCGATTATCATCGATGCATTCCATAGAAACGAACTACTAACCACGCTTTAGTTCTTCGAGAATTAATTTAAACAAATAGCTTGGAACAGTTTTATAAATTTTCTCATATAATTTAATTGAGGATTTTTTATATTTCTCTTCTCTTGTAAGTTTATATAATTCAAAATGTAAAGCTGCAAGTTGCTGCGGTTTTTTTACATTCTTTAACATTGTAATGAATTCAGATTTTGCTTGTTCTTTATCTTTCAAACCCAGTAATCTAACTTCAATTTTTGAAGCAAGGAATATTATATCTTTCCTTTTTATTTTCCTGCTTGTCTTTAAAACTACTGCAATAAGTTTTTTTGCTTTCACATAATTCTTTTTCTTAAAATTCAAATCAGCAATTGAGATCATACAGCTACACATTTCCGGTAACATTCCAATTTTTTTAAAACCTAAATAGCCCTTATTAAAATAATCCTCAGCTTTCTTACGATTTTTTTTAAATAAATAATAACTTCCGAATTTCGAAGATATTGCTGCGATTAATCTTGGGTCTTCAAGTCTTTTAGCACTTTTCAGCGCCTTTGATAAATATTTCTGTGAACTTTTAAAATTACCTTGGAAAAGGTAAGCAACTCCGATAAACATCAAGAGATAAATAGCTCCAATAGGATTCCTGCTTTCTTTTACAATTTCAAGTGTATTTGTAAAAGATTCTAAGGCTTTATTATATTTTCCTGAGTAAAGGTTACAATAACCTAATCCCATTAGACCAATATGTCTCGCTACTAAATCTCCCGTTTTTATTGAAACATTAACAAGTTTTTTATAATATTTTTCAGCTTTCTCATACTCTCCAATACCGGCATAGAAATTACCTAAACTTTGAGAATGGTTTCTGATAAAATGTATACCTTGGGAGTGTTTACAAGCTTTTCTTGACATTTTATAATATTCTAATGCTTTCTTATAATCTCCCAGCTGTGTAATCATAAATGCAATGTTATCATAACTTTCAGTCAAACTCAACCCAGGGTCTTTTGCTTTTTTCTCAAGTTCTAATTTCTTCATATAGCATGCTAAAGCTTTGTTATACTTTCCTTCAAAATAATAAAGAGTCCCTCTATTTTTCAATCCAATACGAATATACTTGCTTTCGTTAATTTTCTTTGCAAGTTG
The DNA here is from genome assembly GCA_030630935.1 of Candidatus Mcinerneyibacteriota bacterium. GTDB lineage: Bacteria > AUK180 > AUK180 > JAQVHJ01 > JAQVHJ01 > DAOVMD01. The sequence goes on from DAOVMD010000279.1 coordinate 1,392, forward strand.
TAATAAAGAATTAGTTTCTTTATGCATATCTTTAAATGACATCGCATACCAATATGTTCCTATAAGAAAATCCATACTTTTGAAAAGCAAATTTTTATCCTTTATTTTTTTTGCTATTACTTTTGCTTTTCTAAATTCAACTAATGCTTGATCAAACTTTGCAGTCAGCTTATATAAAATTCCCATTTGAAGATACACATGAGCTTTTTCTTCATTGCTTTTTAAATATTTTTGAAGACGAAGATAATAATTTAAAGCTTCATTATTTCTAAATTGCTCAAATGTAAGATTTCCGGCATGCTCAAGATAATACTTAGCTTTTATTTTAACCTCGGCATTCTCATAATGTAAAGCAAGTTCACCATAATGAAATTTAATTTCTTTTCTGAATACTGATTCTATCGCTTTTCCGGCAAGGCGATGTAAATTCTTCAAACTTTTCTTCATTTGCATCTGATAAACAGTATCCCTAATCATTGCATGTTTAAAAATATATAGGAATTCACTTAATGCAGTCCATATTCCCTGCTCTTCAACTGTTTTCATTTTGGTTTTTATACGTTTTACACGCAGCATTTCTGAAAGAATTTTTACAGGGACCTCCATCCCTAAAACTGAAGCTGTCTTAACCATCTCCTTTAATTTTGCTTCTAACCTGTCAATTCTTGAAATAATAATATTAGAAATCTGATCGGGAATCTCAAATTCACCTTCCTTTAAATCTAAAATCTTCTTTTTATTAATTTGAAGTAAATTTGTTTCTTTTAAATATAAAATTATCTGCTCTATAAAGAATGGATTACCTTCGCTTTTATCCCAGATTAAATCAAGAACTTTTTTTGAAACACGTTCACCTAAATCCTCTTTTACTAAGTTAATTGAAGCATTCTTCCCGAGGTGTTCAAGGAGAATACTTTTAAATGGAAGATCAGGAATTTCTAAACGGAATGGTGTACCATCACCTTTTAACCGTGTAATAAATATTATAATAATAGGATAATGCTCTATATTTCTTGTGAGGACATTTAACAAGCTAATGGTTTCTGAATCTATCCAGTGAATATCTTCAAAAACCAGTATAACTTTTCTCTGGAGACTTACTGCCTTTATCAAATTTTTAAATGCGAATAAAGTGTTATCAAACTGCTCCTTTGAAGATAATTTATCAAAAATAGAATTTTTCCAAAAATGATTCAACAAAGCACCGAGAAAAGGTTTTGTTCTAATTAGTTCATCTTTAATTTTATGATTATTAGTTTTCTTAATTAAATATTTCAACTTTATTTCAAATGCATTTTTATTCTGAGCCGGGGAAAGATTTTCATTTTGGTTAAAATATTCTTTTAAAAAATAAATAATCGGGTTAAAACTTTGTCTTAAGATCTCATCACAAACAAATAATAACCAATGATATTTTTTCAGATCGAGTTTCTCTTTCAATTCATGGACCAACCTGCTCTTTCCAATTCCTGCAAGGCCTTCAACATAAACTAAACCTCCAAATTTCTCATCATCAATAGGTTTGAGGAATTTAAGCAACTTATTCAACTCGGCTTGCCGACCAACCATTTTTCCGGTGAATTCATAGAAATCAGTCCTAACCTTTCCAACTACATTTGATATCTTCTGTTTTTTTCTAAATCCTTTAACTTTAATATTACCAATTGATTTGAATTGAATCTCTCCCGATGCTCCGCGTGAAATACTCTCATCACATAGAATTTCTCCCCACCGAGCTTTCATCATTAATCTTGCTGACAGATTGACTACCTTCCCTAACACAGTATATTCAGATCTTTCGTCACTCCCAACTTCACCTGAGAATGTTGTTCCATAAGTGATACCAATTCGCATTTCTCCATCAGTTATATTCTTCTTTAACTCCAGCGCAAAATCAATGGCGTGTGAAATGGGTCGTTCAATTCCTATGGGTGCACCAAAAAGAACTAATAAAACATCACCCTTGTCTCCATATTCAAATTTATTTAAGTACCCCTTGAATTTTCGGGTAGTTACCATTGCTTTTTTGATAAATCCTTTAAAATCTTTTATTTTATGGATGGAGATAAAGACTGAAACCACTTTACGGAACTCATTAACTTCCTTAAGTTCTAATTGTGAATCGGGAATAAATATTGGTAAAATTTTCTTCTTAATTTTATATGGAACTTTCTTATTTTTTAAAGGCTGTTTAAGAACTAATTTATTCAGGATAAAATACTTTCCTGATTTATTGAATGTAATTTTTTCCTTAACAACTGATTTCATTTTACTATCGAAAATAATCTGTGACGCTTTACAATGCATCTGGCATAAATTTGCTCTCTTTATTCCTTCACCCCTGAAATAATAAATTCCCCGAATGTCTGTTGTAACAATATCCCAGGTAATTCTACCAAATGAAACACCAATTTTAATATCAAGATTAAATGTTCCAAACTTTGTAACTAATGCTAAATCTTCAAAGATATTCCTAATTTTTAATGATACAGATAATGCATAAACCGGGTTAACTCCCGGGAATACTACTGTGAATGCATCCCCGGCAAAACCCGTTATCCATCCACCATTTAAATATATCTCCTTAATTGAAGGTTCAAATACTTCATTAATCATCTCGGCTAAAATCTCAGCACCTTCTTTACCTTTACTTATCAGGATATCTGTTATCTTTGTGAACCCGACAATATCAAATGAGATTATTGCAGATTTAAAATCACCGTTGAACTCCTTCTTAAGATATTTCTCCTGGATAAATGCCGGAATAAAATTCTTCATTAGATAACTCTGCCTCTTTAACAATTAACTTATAAAACATTATAACATATTAATGAAAATATTTCAAATAGTAATTTATATGCATCACAAGCTCTGCTCTTGATGCATATAATATAAAAACATAAAAACAAAGGAAACAAAAAAAAGAAGAATTGCTTTAGCAGGTTGACAACCGAAGGGAGGAAATCCCGTATCGCTAAGCGCATCGGGAGATGGACGGGATGTAAGGGATGAAAAATTAGCTTCGCTTCACTCTGAAAGTAAAAAGTAAGAATGCTGCGACCATAAGATATAAAGAGGAGTCAGTCCCGATGAGGACCAACCGAATCGGGGAAGAATGAACCAGGCACCACGTAGGGTGGCCTGGCGCCGAAATGAATAATATTTTGCTTTATATATGACAATGCATTTATTCAGAGCTGGAGATGCTTAATGATTCGATTGAATGCAAAAAAATATATATTTCTTCAGCAGGTTGACGACCAAAGGGAGGAAATTGATTTTACCCCGATTTTACATCGGGGATAGAGAAGCGTATCGTGAGAACTTAAGAGTAAGAAACCCATGCACCAGGTACGATGCATGGCACCGCACGTAGGGTTCCTTATTAAAAAACTAACGAGAACTTAACGCATCGCTTCGCTCCAAAGTTTCCTCACAGAAA
>DAOVMD010000144.1 GCA_030630935.1 Candidatus Mcinerneyibacteriota bacterium
GGTTCTCGGGAAAGAACCCGCCTTTTGCAGGGAACCTGATATCGGGAACGATCGTGCCGGGGGAATAACCATTTTCAAGTGCAAGCCCATAAACAAATGGTTTCAAGGTTGAACCGGGCTGGCGTAAGGATGTCGCCATATTAACCTGACCTGAGAATTCTTTATCAAAATAATTATGTGACCCGACAAACACAATCACTTCGTGGGTATGATTATCAATCACGACACAAGCTGCAGAATTGACGTTATACCTTTTTAATCGAACCAGGTGCGCACTTATAATTCCTTCAATATCATTTTGAAGTTCAAGGTCGAGTGTTGTAATTATCTTTTCCGGAAGAGGTCTTCCAGGTCCTTCGTTAAACTTCTCCTTAACCATCTCAATAAAATGAGGAGCTTGAAACGGATACTGTTCCATATAAAATTCAATACCTTCCTTCTTCGCCCGGAGATATTCGTCTTCAGATATATAATTTCCTTCCCGGAAAACTTCAAGGATCTTCGCCCATCTCTTCTTAAGTTTTTTCTGATGTTTCTTCGGGTTATATTTTGTTGGGGATTTTGGAATCAGTGCAAGGTAAATTGCCTGGTTAAGTGATAGTTCAGATGGTGGTTTATTGAAATAGAATTTTGAAGCCTGCTTAATTCCATAAATTAAATTTCCGAACGGGAGCCGATTAATATACTCTTCAAGGATCTCAGATTTAGAAATATACAGGTCCAACTTAAAAGCAAACGCGATCTCAGAGATTTTATTTTTTAAACTCCTGTCTTTATGTTTAAGAGTTAATTTCACGAGCTGCATAGTAATGGTGGACCCGCCCGACACGACCCGTTTTGCTTTTAAATTCTGATGTAATGCCCTGAATAACGATGGCAGATAAACGCCATGGTGTGAATAGAAATGCTTATCTTCGATCAGGACAACCGCTCTTAAAAAATGAGGTGAGATATCTGAGAGAGCTGAACTTTCGAAGTATCTCTCATCACCCGAGAACTCGGTCTTTAATAAGTTTCCATTTCTATCATAGAACGAAGTTGAGTGCAGGTTACGGTCAAATATTTCCCGGTCAAAATTCAATAAATAAACTGCTGCCAGGATAACTAAAGCTAATATTATAAAACCAACAAGGGTTCTTTTTAAAAGAGAGACTGCCACGCTACGCGGACGCAAGCTAGATCTCTCTTCGTTCGATGCGCAATGACAATTCAAACGTTTCTTATTTAATTTCATTTTCCTCCTGAATCGTTTTGAGGTATAGCCTCTTTGCCCTGCAAGCAGGGTTTATAAAAAGCGAGATTGCCGCACTTTGCTTTAGCGCGTGGCTGGAGTGTAACGGAAGTCATCCCGACGTGTCGGGACAATGACAAATAACGGTCAACAACACTCAAGCGTTATTTAATTTCGATTATTTTTCCATCGTTTCTCCCGAAAACCTCCGGGTTATACATTTCATGAACAAGAGTATTCGGTATCATATACTCCCCGGAATTTGTTGCAATCACGAGATATTTCCAAATATGTTTTCCTCGTCTTAAATAATCAGTGAAGACTTCCACACGGTCGAAGTAATATTCACTTCTATAAAAATTCCCCCAGTCATTTCTCCTCCTATTATCCAATTGAAGTTTTTCCTTATCAAGTTCAGAAGAAGTCCGGAAATTTGGATTGACCACTTTGAATCCTGCCGCGACAGGGTCATCAAGCATAACAAACGCTCTATCCTTATTTGTTTCAATAATCAACTCCACAATATATTTCTCGCCTTTTTTAAACTTACCGTTTTTTATAATCTTTCCATCAAGTGTTTTATAAATCTTCTCCACTTTAAAACCTCGGTTAACTGCTTTCATTTCCTTCGGATCAATCGGGTAATATTTCACCCTGAGCATATAATGAAGTGTTCCCTGCCCTTTTTTTTGAAAACTGATATTTACTTTTTCCCCGGGTGAATATTCTGTTATACTGAAGCGATTAGTTCTAGTACCGGATTCTCTACCTTCAAATGTTTCTGCAATTTTCATTTCATTATTAAAAAGTACTTCTGCAACATAATTCTGGGAATCCTTCTCAAAGACTTTATAATACTTCTCAAATGCCATGAACAGCCGTAAGTGTTCCTGAGTTGACATATATCGTTTTTGTTTTGTCTTTAGCGCTAGCCATTTAAATATTTTTTCCGCGTCCGGAAATATTCCATAGACTGTAAGAAGTGCTTCCAGGACAATTGCAGTTGTTTTCACATTAGACTCATGAACCCATCGCATTGAATTATCATCGTCATTCTCAAAATAATTCGAAGTTGTATCAACCTTCTTTTTATTCATCATCATTTTTACCAGGGTCTGCTGCATATACTCAGGAAGATCATTCTTATAATCAAGCGCCTTTATTAAATATGAAATACCAGAGAAAGGCATTCTATTTCTGCTTTCGTATAGATTATTAATTACATCCTTCATAAATTCCCCGTCTTTTGCAAGAAGGAAAACTGCTTTTGACTGAACAAGAAGAGATACATTCCTTGAATAAGGATACCGAGAATCAATTGATTGATTGGCAATTTGTCTTAAATTATTCTTTGCTCTTTTTAACATCTGATGGTCGTATTTATAACCTTTCTCCTTAGCCATTAAAATAAACTCAATTGCATAACATGTCAGGTAATGACTTGTATAATTTGAATTGGGATAATAACTGAAGCCTCCGTCTGGTTTCTGATAATTCGGCATTTTGATCAGAAGGTCATTAATCCTTTTATCCAGCTCTTCCCTTTTCATATCAAGAAGACCGTAATCAAGTAAAAAGTCCCTTGCCCCAAGTAACGTATATTGTTTTGAAAGTCTCTGTTCTAAACAATCATGAGGATATTCCTGTAATACTTGAAAATTCCGTTTCACCCCGATCATTGATGATGGAGAAAATGTAATTTCAACATTATCAAGACTACGAACAGTTCCATCAGGAACAATAATTTCTTCATTTTCAATTGCGTTTTCAACTCGACCGCTCGTTGCAACCGCTTCAAACATCACCGGAACTCTAAATGGGATCTCCTGGAATAAACCATCAGTGTATTCCCCGGCGATTGCCTTGAACGTAAGTTTTGGATTGAATGATTTCCCTGCTTTAAACTTAAACAAAACAGCTTCTGTTTCCCCCGGTTCGAGTGAAATCATTTTCACATCGAGGTCATCTTCAACTCGATCAACATCTTCCGATTCAACTGTTACAGAAACATCTAAAGTCTCTTCAGAGTTATTTGTAACAGTAACACCCCCCGAAAAAATATCTCCAAACCTTACAAAATAAGGGAGGTCCGGTTTTAATATTAAGTTTTTCTTTACAAGGATATCCAAGTCAGCAGTTCCAAACTTATCCTTAATATCTTCTGCAACAATCATTGCCTTGAACGTAGTTAAATTATCCGGAAGCTTAAATGAAACAGTTGCATTTCCATTCTTATCAGTATTCAGGAACGCAGTATAATAAGTACTCTCCTTAAAGTTCTTTCTGACAACTACGCTTCCAAATGATGATTCATCACCCCCGCCTCCAGGGTCTTCACCCTTTTCCTGGTACTTTTGTCTTCCCAGAACATCATTTAGGGTTGATACCGTCTTAACATCTAACGGGCGTTTCTTCCAGAAGAAGTAATACGGGTCAGGGAGTTTATATCCGACAAGACTCAGTACACCCTTATCAACAATGGAAACACATAACTCTGATTCAACAGGGAATCCTTCAGCATCTTGTACTGTAACCTCCAATTCAACATTGTCACCTGGTTCATAATGTTCCTTATCAGAAGAAATTGTAATATTTAACTTATATTGTGATGAATCAATTGAAACCTGGGAGTATCCTGAATAAAACTCCGGCTTACCAAGGTCTTTTCCGTTCTCATCAAACTCAGTTCCTTTCCGCTCTTTCATTATAATTACATTAATATAAACATTTGGTGCAAATTCCTCATTTACCGGAATCCTAACAGTGGTCGCGTTGCCTTCCATCCTGATTACTTCTGACCAGATTACATTCTCTCTCTCAACTGTGATCAGGGCAGTTGAAGTTTCAAAGGGTGACTTAATCAGGAGCTTGATCTCTTCACCGACCTTATACTCCTTCTTATCAGTTACCAGGTCGATTATTCTCCCTTCATTAATTCTCCAGCTGACATAACCAGGACCGGTAACATAGAAGTTCTTAGTTGTAATAATTGTGTTGCCAAGATTATCTTTCCCGATAAGAATAATTTCATAATACCCGGGTTTGGTAAATGTATAACCCTTCACTATCTCTCCATCGGGAAGAGCGAGAGACTCTTCAAAAATAACTGTGATTATATCCTTCCTGTTCCAGCGAAGTGCACCCGATGCATCTTTTTTCTGGAAACACCTCCATTCCTTCTGAACAATTTTTAAGTTAACTTTGGCATTATTTAAGAGTTCACCTTCCGGGGTTACTGTTACAATTGATATCTCTCCGGGCTTATCAACTTCAAAGAAATATGATGATGTCTTAATTCCAATATAATACTCACCTCGATGTACAATTATAGAAGATTTATTGCTAATGCGATTATTATCCTTGTCAATGACTTCCCCATGAACGGTTAATAATGCAGAGTTCTTGGTCGGAATTGCAAATTTTTTCTTGTGAAATTCAAAGTTCCCACCTCGATCAAGAACGAAATCCTTCCGTTCAATCGTGTGACGGTAATATGTATCATGGGTACCAAAAGAATAACCATCATAATTTGGCGGGGAATAATAAGTGCTCTGAAGCATCCATGTATAATTAGCATTTGCTTTAAACATGGGTGTTCCAAAAAGATATTTCCCGTTTATTATACCTAATAAAGTTTCACCTGCAATTAACCTTTTCTGTTTAATCATAACCTTAACTTCAAACTTTGCAGGTTTATATTCCTGAACTGAAAAGTTTAAGGTATGGTAAAACTTAGTATCATTAGGGAATTCAATTGTGAATTTAATCCTGTAATAACCCGTCGGGGCTGTCTGTGGCAGGTTAAATTCACCACTGAATGAACCAAAATCAGTGAAGTCATCCTTCCCTATTTCCGCGGTATGAATCTTTTCATTTCTTGAACTAAATACTTCAACTGTAACATTCTCAATCTCAGGAACTATAAGATGCCCCAATAAAACGCGCCTTAGAATTCCTTTAAATCGAACTGTCTGACCTGGTTTATATAGATATTTATCTGTAAATGGAAGAAGGTAGTTATAATAAGAGGAGGGTTTGTAGTTATAATCGATTTTATATTTCCAGCTATACTCCCACATATTAAACATATCCCGCTTCAGTCCCCAAACAAATGCTTTATCCGGGTCAGTAAAGACGAAAGCTTTTCTAAGGTCTGGAGCTTCCTTTAACAAATTATCACCGGGATTGAAAATAGCAATCCCGTCTGAATCAGCTGAAATACTTATTAATTTATTCGGAACAATTCTTTTTAAAAATTTCTTGAATGTATAAATTTCATACTTCAAATTAGATACAGGGTTCCCTGTCTCCATATTAAAACCGAGAATAAAAATCTGAGCTGGACTGAACTTCGCAACTAAAGCAATGTTAGTAAGTTGAAAAACCTTCTTGGTTCTTCGGGTGTAATTATATCCAACTTGAGGAAAACTGATAAAGTAATAACCATCATCTTGAATCCCAATCTCATTTAGAGGAAATCCGAATATATAACTCTTGTCATGTGCAATAGCTGGTTTCCAGGTAAATGAATCACACTGATTGGTTTTCATTAAACCTGGACGAAACTGATTATTTTTTGTTAAATTAAGAATCTCACTCCGTGAAAGTTTTTTATAAAATATCTCGGCATTAAACACGTTTCTAGCCCTAATCGGGATAGTTTTATCAAGGTAACTTTCTAAGACAAAATGACGGGTATATGGACTAACAAAATAAGGAGAGTAATTTAAACAACGAATTTGATATTTATATTCCTTTCCAAGCTTTTGACCAAACCGGTCTCGTGTGTTTGCATGAATAGTCAAAGAATAAGTTATTCCGGATTTGAAATCACCTGAAATTATTATCTTCTTTGAATACCAATGCCCGGGTTTCTGTAATTTAACTGGTGGATCAAAGGAGACCGAGTTATAAAATTCATCTCTAAATACCGAATTCGATAGAGTAACCTTGAGTCCTAAATCTCCATGGAAATCCGAATCTATTCTTTTAATTTCAAACTTTTCATAAGTTTTGAACTTCAGTTTTTTAAGTCTCTTCAGACCAATGTTTCCTTCAGTCGAAGGTAAACCCGGTAAAAAGCGGATTACAATATTCGATGCAATCGGGTATTTCTTGCTTGGAATAATTGTAATATAACGTTTTTTATATTTTTTATTTGTATAATAGTGATATAAAAGTTTCCGTTCTTCTTTGGTCGAATACCTTACTTTAAAATCATACTCCTCACCCCCGGCGTGAACCTCAATAAATGGCTTTAGCCTTGATGGATTAACTTCTTGTGTAAAATAAACTATTACCTTCTGAGCTTGAGTTTGATGTTTTGCATTATAATAAGGTTTGGTTTTGGAAATTTTAATTCTAGGAGTTGTGAAAACCCATTCTTTCGACCTTATCGTTTTACCCATAAAAGACTCATAACCTAAAAATTTGACCTGGTACTTTTTAGAAAGTTCAAGTTTCTCCTCCATATGATAACAATAAGTAGTAGAACTTTTCCAATAACCTTCGCCCTTAATATGAGGAGTTATCTGAATTAACAATATTGCATTCTTTTCAACTTTCTTCAGTGGGGCAACAGGTTCTGAGAAAGTAATGTTAATCTCGTCAACTTCCTCAATACTCCTTGCTTCACCTTGAGGGTGGTAGGAAACAACAAATACTGTTCTTTCTCCAGGTGCTTTCCTTTCAAAAGATTCCATATCTGTTTCAAGCATCTTCTGCCATTTATCACTGGCTTCTTTAGAAGTGCCTTCTTCTTTTTTGTCCTGATCTTGATCAGGAATTGGATGGGGAACCTTGTTAATTAATCTTTCCAGGCCAGACTTGGCCACCTCAATGTCTCCGGCAGAGACATATGCGCATCCCAAAAATACAACCAAAAAACTTAGCAGAATCCCTAAACATTTTTTCATCTCGTCCTCCTATAAATGTCTGCTAATAACTCCTCTCATTTCTATAATAGCATATTTTATACGATTTGTCAAGTTTTTAGTTTTTAAAATAGAGGGACGGTGCTCCCATTTTGTCCCAGAATTATGTTTACTTCAGATTTATAGCATCACGAGCAAAGCCTGTGATGCACTCCAAAATTCGGTTAACTTTGTTAACCTCACCGAGAGCAGATCCAGTACCACGTCGGGTACCGGAC
>DAOVMD010000164.1 GCA_030630935.1 Candidatus Mcinerneyibacteriota bacterium
AAACAATTCATAGCCTGGGGTTTTAACCCTAGGAAAATGATAGAAGAACACACGGCATTTATGCCGCGTATGAAAACAATAAAAAGAGAAAATATTTTCAACAGGGATGTACGGGATAAAAAGAAAATAAAAGTAAAAAAAGATTAGATTGCCGCGGTCGCTATGCTCTCTCGCAATGACAAATAACGTTTGCAGGTTTAAAAACGGTAGAGAAAATCGGTTTATCAATTAATAATTATCAATCAGAAATCATAAATGTTGAGGGGAGCAAGCTCCCTTTTAAAAGACGAAACTGTTCTCTACTCTCAGCTCTCTGTTCTCGGTTCGGTTAACAGAGTTAACCAAAGTAAGATAAATTTTTAAATTTTAATTACTTATGGGATTCATCGATTGAAAATAATTTTCTTTAGGAAACCATGAAGAGCATTAAGTAAAAACAAGAAGGTTAATTTAAAGAGGTAAATCGGAGTGATGAAAAGTAATGAAATTTGAACCTCAACATAGATGTGTTTATTAGATCAAAAGAATTTTATTTTTCTGTTCTCGGCTCTCAGCTTTCTGTTCTCGATTCGGTTAACAGAGTTAACCGAATATTACATAAATTTATTTGATATTGATTGAAGGACACCAAGGTAAATCATTACACCTACAGCTATAAGGAAAATACCAGCAATGATTTCTATTACTTTAAAATGTTTTTGGATCTTTTTAAATAATGAAAAGAATAATCTTAAACTTAATGCAGTAATAAAGAATGGAATTGCAAGTCCAAGAGAATAGGTTGCTAATAAAAGAACTCCATGAGTTAACTGCCCTTTTTGACTCGCCATAAAAAGAATCGGAGCAAGGATAGGTCCAATACAGGGAGTCCAGCCAAATGCAAATGCTATTCCCATTAGAAAACCTTTAACGGAACCAACTTTACCGCTTTGACTATGAAATTTCTTCTCATAAAGGAGAAACTTCAACTGAAATATTCCTGTCATATGAAGACCGAATATTACAACAACTACACCCGCTACTTTTTGGATGATATTCATGTGATTTTCTAAAAAGGAACCGATGAATGTTGCAGTCGCTCCCAATAAAATGAATATTAATGAAAACCCAAGGATAAATGCTAACGATGCCCATATAACCTTTCCAAACGCTCCCGATGTTTTGTTTTTAATATCATCAAGTGCAACTCCTGAAAAGAGAGAGAGGTATCCGGGAACAAGCGGTAATACACACGGTGTGAAGAATGATATTAACCCAGCAAAAAATGCGGTTAGAAATGAAACATTTTCCATGATTTTATCCTCGCAAATCAATTATGACTAAAAAACTCATAATTAAGTATAGCATAAAAAAATATAAATGTCAAGCAGTTTTTAAGTAATTAATTTGACGTAAAAATTATAAATATTTCTTGACTTTTCTTATTTTATATGATATCATTTATTATAACCATAAAAAATCAAAAGGAGGTCACGATGTCCTGGAAGAAGTATTTTTATTTGATACTTGCGGTGGTTTTGTTTGCTTTTGTAGGTTGTATTGACTATGAAAACGAATTTAGTCTGAATAATGATGGTTCAGGCAAGGTACACATTCATTATTGGATGTCAATGGATGCATATAACCAAATGAAATCCGGAGAAGGTAAGTCGGATCCTGCTTCTGAAGTTGATGTTAATAAGAAATATTCAGGAGAAGGTTTAACAGTCAGTGGTTTCAAAACCTATGATGTGACTGAGAAGAAAGAAGCTCCAAAAGAGGGCGAGGAAGCGCCGAAACCTGTAGTTACGAAGCATGTTGAGTTGGATGTTGGTTTCAAGAATATTACCAATCTCTCTAATTGTCCGGAATTCAAGTTCTGGAAGTTCACATTCTCAGCAGCAGACAAGATCGTTTTCAGTGCTGTAGTTACTCCGGAAAATAAAGAAGGAGTAAACGAGGGATCTAATTATTATACAGCAATATTTAATTTCCCCGGACCAGTCACTACCTTTAGTGAGAACGGAACATTTGATAAGTCAAAACCAAAGCAAATAATTTGGAAAATTGATGTTGGCAAGTTAAACAAAGAAGGTTGGACACTTACTGCAGAATCTCAGTTAGGAAAACCTGGTAGTCCACTCCCGATTCTGATTGTTTTTGGAGTTATTGTAGTTATTATTATAATTGCAATTGTAGCAGGCAAGAAGAAAGGCGGCGCGGCACCAGCTCCAGCTGCAGAAACGAAGAGTGAGGAATAATTTAAAAATTTTTACTTTGAATTATTATTCATTTTACTTTTAAAATAAAAGAATATTAGAGTCATTGGGAGCAATAAACTTCCAATGACTCTTTTTCAAAACGATACCGCACACAACATTTCATTTTAAATATCCCCGAAAAAAAACAATGGTAAAACTCATAGGAGTTCCCTTGAGTTTTTGTTTTTTTTAACTTGACTTTTGTTATTTTATATGATATTATCCTAAATAATGTTAAAATTTAAAAGGAGGTCAAAATGAGTAAGAAATTAGTTTATCTATTTATTGCTCTGGCATTGCTGTCTTTTGCAAGCTGTATTAATTATGATAATGAGATTACCTTGAATAATGATGGCTCGGGTAAAATTCATATTCATTATTGGATGGCTGAGTCCATGTATAACATGATGAAAGGTCAACCCCCGAAAGAGGGAGAAGCCCCGAAAGCTGATCCATTCTCTGAAGAGGAAGTTGCCAAGAGTTATCAGGGCGAAGGTTTAAAGGTCAGTGGTTTCAAAACATTTAAAGATGAAGAAAAGGAACCCAATCGTCATGTTGAGTTAGATGTTTCTTTTACGAATATCACCAATCTTTCTAATTGTAAAGAATTTGAAAAATGGGTATTCCAATTCGATGCAAAAGACTCGATTGTTTTCTCGGCAGTTTTACCTCCGGAAGCGAAACCGGATAAAGAGATGACCGAAGAAGAGAAGAAAAGTGCCAAGTCTGCTTCAGATATGTTAGCAGGATATTCCTATACAATGACAATAAAATTTCCTGGTAAAGTACTTGAGACAAGTGGAACAATTGATACGGAAGATCCCACGAAAGTAAAATGGACCACAACTATGTCCGCAAAGAATGATGAAGGGATGAACCTTACCGCAAAGGTAGAGAAAGGCAAAGGTGCTGGTGGACCATTACCTTTAATTATTTTCGGTGGTTTTATTGTCGTAATTATCATAATTGCAATTGTCGCCGGCGGCAAGAAGAAAGGCGCACCTGAAGTAGTAACTGAAGAAGTTCCAGGTGACGAATAGTTTCAGGTTTAAGACATTAATATTTTTTATATTAATTAGTTTTTACTTTTCAAGTTGTATAAAAGAAGATACGGGTCATTGGGATGTAAATCATCCCGATGACTCTTTTTTTTCAAGTGTGATTATTAATGATATTTATTTTGATGATATTGGTCATGCATGGGTTGGAACGGATTCCGGGTTATATCTCCTGGAAGATGAAGAGATAATTAGTTCTTTTACAACATCCAATGGTTTACCATCAAACTTTATCACTTCAATCATTCAAGATTCCCATGGACATATTTGGATAGGCACTCGTAAATCGGGTGTTGCTTTTAGAAAGGGTGGTGAGTGGTTCACAGTTACAACAGATGACGGTCTTGCTGATAACCATATCTCCTGTTTTTATCTTCGAGATAATGGAGATCTCTGGATTGGAACAGATGATGCTGTTTCGGTTTATATAGCAGGGACCTGGCTCAAGTATCGGATAGTCAATGGTAAATGGAACCATTATCCATCCGCAATCAAATCGGATGGTGATGGAAATATATGGGTTACACTGGAATGGATCTCAGGGATAAATGTTTATGATGGTATTGATTGGATACATTACGGGACGAATATTGGGTTACCTACGGACTATTTTACATCTGCATCTTATGGGTTAGGTAAGATGTGGTTGGGAACTAATGCCTTTGGAGTCATTTCATTTGACGGAGTAACCTGGGAGAATTATACAATTGACGATGGTTTGATTAATGATCATGTTTCGTATGTATTTTGTGATTCACACGGATCTCTCTGGGTAGGAACTAATAATGGTCTTTCGAAATATGATGGAAAGACCTGGAGTTCATTCACAAGTAATAATTCCGGTATCCCCGGGAATAGAATAAATGTTATTAATGAAGATAACCAGGGTCGAATCTGGATCGGAACAAATAACGGAATAGGAATTTATAGTGAAGAAGAAAGAGGTATTTTATTTTTTCCTTAGTTTAATATTTTTATTGACTTTCGTAAGGTTTGTCTCAGCCGAAAATGAAAATCTCAATATTTGGTTTGAATACAAAATTCGCGGAAATTATGGCAACCTCCCACAGCAACCGGAATTTCTGGAGAAAGGATACTGGTGGTGGAAAGAGGGGACACTCGGGTATTGGGAGAACAGCTTATCAATTACAGCTAAAGGCTGTGAGCATTTTGGGGGTTATCCTGTTAAATATTTACTTGAAATCGGAACAGTTTCTACAAAAGACAAAAGAGATTACGAAGTCTGGTCAGATGATTATTCTCCAGCATTAAAAATGAAACAGGCGAATGTTGAGTTTGGATATATGGGGTTTTATTTAAAAGCCGGTAAAACACTTTTGGAATTTCCTTTGTTCTTTAAGGACAGAGTTTATGGAGCAATTGCCGGTTATAGATTTCGAAAACAAAATTCGGATGAGTTGAAAACATTTCAACTTGAAATTAACTGGTACCAGATCATGGCGTATGAAGGGAAGTATATTGAAGAAGATATAAATTACAATGACGATATTGATTTACAAGGAGGTGAGATTTCCATAGATTTTAATAGCAAGAAGTGGTACGATGCTTGTATTACATCAGTTAAACGAACAAATTTGATATTTCAAAATAAAATTTTTATATTTAAATTAACGGATGCAGGGAGTGGTCGGTTAGGAAGCAATGTCAATATTTATGGTGGAAACATAAAAATCGGAACCGAGTATAAATTCATTGAATTCGGATATTGTCATCAACAGGGAGATTATTACGGGTATGAATTGAAGGATTATTTATATCGGTATAAATTCGAAACAACTGGAAGAGTTATTTTTGGTGGTACAATTGTAATTAATGCTGAGTTTTTAGGTCGTGGTTCGAAGAAGGGATACAATGAGAATTATTCATTCTTCAACCTATTAGAAGAGCCTGTATTAGATAATTACATTTTCAAGCCCAGTCCCGCAATGGTTGACCGCTTAAGTTTTGAGTTGACTTATGAGTATGGATTTGATAAAATAGAGAATATAAGTCTTGATCTTTTATATTTGATTTATCATTTTGACCATGCTGACTATAACACCGGTGAAGAGTTCAATCTCAAGTTCACGGTTGGTATTAACGAGAACCTTAATTTAGACTTTGCCCTTGGAGTCAGCAGCTTCAATGGATTTTATAAAGGAGTATTTTTAACATACAGAGGAAAAATTCTATGATAACAGAAGAACGAGTGAGATACGTTGAGACAGATAAAATGAGTGTAGTTCATCATTCAGTTTATTTTCATTGGTTTGAGGTTGGCCGGACTGAGCTGATGAGAAGTTTGGGAATGTCTTATAAGGAGATGGAAGAATCAGGTGTAATAATTCCGGTCATTGAAACACATTGTAAATATATCGCACCTGCTGCATATGATGATATCATTTTAATTAAAACCGAGATTAAAGAGAAATCAAGAGTTACTATTACATTTGATTATCAGATTACTAAGAAAAAGAATAATAAAGTTTTAGTTAAGGGTTGGACAAAACATACTTTCATAAACCAGGAGGGAAAAATCATTGAACTTCCAAAAGATTTCCTGAAGCAGATTAAGAAACATGAAAAATAAAAAAACTTTCCCGGACCTCAGCATTTTTTTTCTGGAATTATTTAATCTATCATTAAATCCTGAAGATTTTAAAAAGGATTATTATCCTAATGAATTTAAATATGCAAGATTTGAGATCATTGAATATGTTAACGACCAGATTGAAGATGATGAGATTAATTTTTCGAGTATAGAAGATTTAAAACAAATTATTTTAATTTCTTCTTTTGAATATAATGAAAAAAAATATAATATTAAGAATTCTTTCCAGTTTAAGAATTCAGGTAAATGGAGAGCAAAGCTTTCGTTTCAACTTGAGAGAATATTCAAGAAAATTATCTTTAGAAAGATTCCTAAGTTAAAAATAACACTTACAATAAAGAGTAAGTTACGCGAGAAGAGTTTGAAACTATCACAGAAGCTGGCTTCTTATGACCTGCTTAATGTTGTAAATGAAGTTTTCTTTGGAAAATATTCATTTTTAACCGATAAGGAAAAATTGAAGGAGGATATTGAGAAATATTTAAAATCAATTTATCTTACCGGAGTTCAGGATAATATTAATCTTTCAAAGCGTGTTTTTTTTATCACATTGCCTTTTACATATATTCCGAATCTTGAACTTGATAATTTAATCGACTATAATTATACGAAAAACTTTCTTTTTAATGCAATCGACAGTTTATTTGACATTGAGGGGGAAGCTATGTTAATGTATTCAATTGATGATTTAGAAGTCCTGGCGATTACTTTACTTGAGGAAGATCTGTAAGTTTAATTATTAGTTTTTGAAAATCGTTTATAATTTTTTTAAAAATAGAGTTCTTCTCCATTTAAGTTGGTTGAAATTCCCGGGAAAGCCTGCTTAGCATTTAATATGAAGTACCCTGTATTTTTGATCGAATAGATATTATTTGTTTATTAACTTTTGACCTTCCTGCAAAAAGTCAAAT
Source organism: Candidatus Mcinerneyibacteriota bacterium (assembly GCA_030630935.1). Lineage (GTDB taxonomy): Bacteria > AUK180 > AUK180 > JAQVHJ01 > JAQVHJ01 > DAOVMD01. The sequence goes on from DAOVMD010000164.1 coordinate 6,821, forward strand.
TTTGTAAAATATTTAATTTTTGAGCACAAATCACTTGAAATAAATCGATAAATATGGTATAATATAAGTGTCGTAAACGTTGAAACTATGGGAGTAAAACGATGTTTAAAGAAA
>DAOVMD010000161.1 GCA_030630935.1 Candidatus Mcinerneyibacteriota bacterium
ATAAACAATCTCCTTACCTGTTTGTCAGTTACCATATCCAAACCTCCTATTATGGGTAATTTGAATATGATAACATAAATTACCAAAATCCGGTAACTTTAATTGACACCAACCGGTAATTCTAATTGTCGCTAATCACTTGTTGCATTATCGGTTGTTAAGATAAATGGCGCTTCCGGTCGTAACACTCTATTAATCTCATTTAACATAAAGACTGGATTCTCTGTAAGATGTTCAATTACTTCAAATGAAAGAATTAAATCAAAAGAGTTATCCTCAAAGGGATATTTTTCCTTTTCAAGATTAAAATTGAAATACTCAATGAAGAATTCTTTTTCCTTTTAATCGAATATAATATTTTCACGAGAAGTTTTTTCATATGAAGTTAAATTTAAAGGCAAACCATTTAAAACTATATCGCAATCCAGAAAAATCTTTAGAAGTATCCCCAGATGAAATGGGAATGCTCCCAGGTCTAAGATTTTCATTCCCGGTTTCAGAAATTTCTCAAGGATTTTTAATGTAAATAGATATCTATCCAAATGAAATTCCAGGTACTCCTTCTGTTCAGAGATTTTATGTGTTTTGTTTTCAAATTTATATTCGATACTTAATAAGGTATCCAGGAGAATTTTCCGATTAATTTTTTGATTGAAAATGATCATTTAAAATTCCTTTTCTGGTTTTTCCTTTTTAATAAAAACATAAATATTCATACCTATAAAAAGAAAGATTGTTAAGAAAGAAAATAAAAATGGGTATTTTGAAAAGAATGTTTTTAGATTATATATTTCAACAGTATCACATATAACTCCTTTTATATCAATACCTAATTTTTGTTGGATTCCTCCTTTCCCATTAACAATTAAGGATACACCATTATTTGCAGATTTAACCACGGGGCACTTAGTTTCAGCAGCTCTAAATACAGCAAATGCAATATCCTGTAACGGTCCTGCGGAATACCCATACCAGACATTATTTGTAACATTTGTAATTATGTTACAATCATTTCTAATATATCTTGTGACTTCTTCCGGGAATATAATCTCATAACAAACCAGGACACTTATTTTGAATTTATCATCCAAATCAAATACAGTATATTCTTCTCCGGGAGTGAAGTCGAGGAGTATGTCGGTATATTTTTTAAATGGTACCAGGAGTTTCCTAAATGGAATAAATTCCCCAAAAGGAACCAGGTGCCTTTTAAAATAGAAATCAGGACCAACATCCTTATAAATATATGCAGCACCATTCTTGAGGATATAATTATAAGTTGTATAATCTTTATAATAATCTTCATTTCCCACTATAAAAGCAGTATTATATTTTTTAGATAGATTTCTAATTTTTCTCACTTTTATTTTATCATATCGAAGTGGATATCTTAATGATGTTTCAGGCCAGACAATTAATTTTGTTCCGGGTAACTTCATCATTATCTCTTCTGACTGCCGCAAATACACATTGAAGTTTTTATTATAGAATCGAGGGTTATCCTTAATTTCGGGGTAGAGACAGGGTTGAATTGCTCCAACTGCAATTTCACGTGTTGGTTTTAAAGTTTGTATTCTAATAAAGCCATAGCCATAAAGCAGGATGAAGATAGTTATCAGAATTAGGGATAGATGAATTCTCATTTGTTTTTTAGAAGTTGAAATGACAAAATAAAATAGATACCCTATTAAAAATATTACCCCGCTGAAAAAGTATGGACCTACAATATCTGAAATTTGAATGAAATAAATATTAAGATATTGTGAATACTCCAAACCTAACCATGGGAATCCTGAAACAATGTGTCCTTTAATAAATCCGAGAACACACCATAATAAAGGTAATAAAATCAGTTTCTTTATCGTACTAAGGTTTTTATAAAGAGATGCAAAAAACGAGAATATTCCCCAGTAAAGGGCAAGATAAATTACCATAAGATTAATGATTCCAAATGAAATTAAAATCGGAATCATCCCATATTCATGAAGTGTTGAGATTAACCAGTAGAAACTTAAGAGGTTAATAAAATAACCAATTGTTAATCCGAGTAAAAAAGCCTTGAACTTTGTTTGATTTCTCATTAAATAAAAAAATGAAATAGGCCAAAGGAAAGCTGTAATGTGCCCGAGTAATGGGATATTCGCTTTGAAAAATATATTTGGAAAACTTAAAATATATAAAATAATTGTAGATAATATAAGGAATAAATTTTTAAAAAACTTATTTTTCAATTTAATTATTTTAGCTCTTTATAAAACTCATCAAGTGCTTCATTTATTGGAACATTTAAGAAAAAAATCTTTTCGAGTTTAGATCTTAATATCTTCCTTCCGTTCACCCATTTTTTTGCTTTCGGTTCTTCCTGGAGGTAATCAATTTCTTTGTATAGTTCTCTCAATGATGGGTTTTCCTTTAAATGCGCATCAAAGAATGGAACAGTTAAAGCTGATTTTCTACAGGGAAGATAATTTGTTTCCATAACCCATTTTGCAACATTCTCTGGTTTTAAAAGATAGTTAATAAGTTTAACTGCTGCAGCGGTTTTAGATTTGTTTTTTGATTTAAAAACAATTAAATTTGTCCCGGATAAAATACTTGCTTTTATTTTTCCCTGTGGAAACGGGGTTAATCCGGAATTAAACTTAATATCATCTTTCATAAACGTTCGGGAAACGCATGATGCGAGGATCATTACTGCTTTTCCCTGTATGAAATGTTCCTGATAACTTCTATCTTTTGTTAGTTCCATTAAATCATCTTTATGAAGTTGGACAAAAAAATCAATTGCCTTAATCATAATTTCTTTATCCTGTATAATTGCCTTGGTATTTTTATCATATATTACACCCTGATTTTGGAGGTACATTGTAGTAATGAACCAAATTGATGGTGCAAAAGAGAATGGGTAAATAGTTTCTTCCGGGTTATCTTTGTTTAATTCCTTTTTCAAAATTATACAGTATGATTTAAATTCTTCCCAGGTCTTTGGTGGTTTTTCAGGATCTAACCCTGCTTTTGTAAATAAATCCTTATTATAATATAAAATAGGCATACTTTTATTAAATGGGATTGAATATAATTCTCCGTTAAAAAGATTATTCCGGTAAAAGATCTCATAAAAATCTTTTTCAGCTCCTTCGAGTTTATTACTTAGAGAAAGTAAAAGATTGTCCGCAATCAACTTATTAGTCCATGCCCCGAAAGCTTGTGAGATATCCGGAGGTGTACCTGCTGCAATTTCAGATTCTAATCTCTGAAGAAGTTGAGAATACCGTCCCTGATATTTTAAATGAACAGTGATATTAGGGTTTTCAGTCTCAAAATTCCTAATTAATTTCTCAAGTGTAACAAGGAGTGGCCCCTGCATAGCATGCCAGAATTCAATTTCAACTTCCTCATCTTCCTTTGGTCCGCATGAAGTAAAGAGTAATGCAGCAAGTATAAAAATGGTTAAGAATTTAAGTGCTTTCATGATTACTCCTTGGATTGTTTAAATTTTTTAGTCTTTTCAATGAAGTCTTGAGATATCTTCAGCAACTCCTCTCCATTTATCCTAATATCTTCAAATAGAATTCCTTCCTGAACCATTGAAAGGACATTATGGATTCGTTCCTGAGAATTAGATAATGTTTCAATCACAATGTCTGAGTTCTCCACAAGGTCATTTAAGCTCTTTAACTGCTCCTTTACTGACTCGTTAAGACTTTTAATATTGAAATTCTGACCTGAAACATTACTCGAAAGACTATCAAAATCAACTTGTGCTTCGTCGGTAATTATAACACCCTTATTTACTTTTTCCAGGACAAGTGACATTGAATTGACAACCGCGTTAATTTTATGTTTCAAGTTATTTATCATTATATTAATTTTCTTTGCACTCTCCTGGGAATCTTCCGATAACCGGCTAATCTCTCTCGAAACAACTGCAAAACCCTTACCGTATTGTCCCGCTTTTGCAGCTTCAATTGCTGCATTTAATGCAAGTAGATTAGTTTGCTCAGAGATATCAGAGATTGTTTCAAGTATTAAATTAATTTTATCTGATAAATAAGACAGCTCTTCAATTTTTGAAGTTGAAGTGATTACCTCATCCTTGATATTCGAAATATTAAAGTGGATATTCTTCATCTTATTAATTGTTATATCGGAAAGCTGGACAGTCTTCACTGATGAAAGAAGAAGGACATTTGTCTTTTTATTCAACCATGTAGATTTTTCTTTAATTAAGTTTGTTTTCTGTGTAATATTTGCAACTGTTTTGGAACCATGTTTGGAATCTTCATAAACTATCATCATCTCTTGAGAGATTCTTTGGAGGGTATCAATTACATGTTGTGATTGAGATAATAATTTACGCAAGTAATCGTTAGTTTTTAATACAGATGAATCTAAGATTGTGAAAAAAGTATGAAATTGTTTAATTAATTTATTAATCATATTTGCCAGATCTTCAAGCTCATCATCTGTATTTATTACTATCCTCTCTTGAAGATTGCCAGCTAGTACGTTTTCAAGGCGTCTCTGGATTTCTTCAATTGGTTGGAGAATCTTCTCTTCCATCCTGACATTCATTATGAAGATAATTATAAAAACCAAAATCATTGATAAGATAACAATTATAATAAAAAACCTATTTAAATTCTTTTGTATATCTTTATATGCTTTAATCTCTTTAGCATAGTAAATTCCCCTGATATAAGTAAGATCTTGCCTGATAAAATTTAAACTAATTATTATTGGATTAAATTCCGGGTTACTAGTTTTAATTAAGCGCTTGAGATTATCATAATTATAGTTTATACTTTTTAAATACTTTTCATAATCCTTTGAGTATCTTGATTTCCATAAAACTTTTTCCAACTCAATAATGTCATTATTTAAGATTGTTAAATTATTCCGGACTTCTTCGGGAATGTTAACCTTTGAACCTTGTTTATTAGTATAGAGTGCAATGTAAATAAGATGAAGGTCATTATTGTTGTTATCCAGGTTTTTCAGAATCTCCTGTTTTGTTTCAATCTTCCTTAATGTTACTCCGCTTCGTATAACCTGGATAATATTTAATACAACCAGGAATAAACTCAATATTGAGAATACCATAAATGCATATTTGACATCTTTAATAAATTTCTTTCGATGTGTTAGGAAGTACTTAAGTTTCATAATTTATCCTTTGTAAAAAAAGACCATGAGGAGAAGTTGTTTTACCTGTTAATCCACGCTTTTCCAAATGGAGAATGTTTTTAATCTGTGATTCCGGGAGTTTTCCAGCTCCGATTTCAATCAGGGTTCCCATAATTAACCGGATCATATGAGTTAAGAAGCCATTCGCTTTAATCTCAAAAGTAAAACTTTTTGAATCACCGTTAAATTCAATATTTAAAACTTTGCGTATAAAAGTTTTTGAATCAGAAGAAGATGATGAGAATCCGAAGAAGTTATGTTCTCCTAAGCAATCATCTGCGGCTTTCCGGATTTTTTCAAAATCTAACTCCTTATCAAAATAGGAAGTATAATTTCTTTGAAAAACAGAATACTTGGAGATATGTTTCAAATAATAAATATAAGTTCTGCTCACTGCTGAAAACCTGGCGTTAAAATCACCGTTAATAAACTCAACTGATTTTACGAAAATATCAGTAGGGATTGCAGAATTAAGTGCTTTTTGCACACCAGATTCATGGAAATTCTCACTAATATTTGAACTAAAAGAAACTACCTGATTTTCAGCATGAACTCCTGCATCTGTTCTTCCAGCTACAAAAAAATCCTGAGTTTCCGGGAGAACTTTTTTTAATCCATTTTTGAATTCACCTTCAACTGTTCGTTTCCCGGGTTGGCTTGCCCAACCCAAAAAACCTGATCCGTCATAAGAAAGAACAATTTTAATTTTTCGCATAAAAAAATTAAATTCCTAAGCTATCCAAACGCTCTGCGACATCTCTGTATTGACTATCAATTAAGTATAATTCTTTATATGCAGTAATTGCTTCCTGAGTTAAACCGTTTTCATCAAATAAAGTACCAATCTTGTAAAGAATTGCTTTTTTCTCTGCTACTTCAGTTAATGGAATTGCAAGTTTATACATTCCGATTGCAGATTTGAGTAAATTATTCTTTTCAAATTCATGAGCAAGGTGTAAAAGGAGTTCCTTCCTGATTTCTTCGTCGATACTAGCATCATTATAAGGAATTTTTTTAATTACATCCATTGCTTTTATCTTATCACCTTTCTTCAGGTAACAAATACCAGTCTGAGCCATACTTAGTAATTTGAACTTTGACTCAATTTCTGAAATCTTTGAATATTCTTCAATTGCCTTTTCAAATTCACCATCATCAACTAATTTCTGTGCCATGTTATATCGATTTTCAATATTTGCAAATTCTAAATCACTTCCAATTTCAAGAGATTCCTGTGGGCTTTCTATTGCAGTTTCTGAAACAGACTCTTCAATAATATCTTCCTGGGAACTTTCATCTGGCGGTGAACCTCCCTCAATTATTTTCTCTTCAAGTTCTTTACCTTCCAGAGTTTGTTCTTCCGGAGGTGCTAAGCCCCAATCCTCTTCAATTGAATCAACACCACCTGTGTCAGGAATGGTTCCATGCTCAACAACACCTTCCTCAAGTTTTGATGGTTCGGGTGTAGGTTGAGACATATCTTCAGGAGCATCAGCCGATTGAAGATCAGCCATTGTTAATTGACTCTCGGGGGACTCAACCGTTTCCAGTATTTCTTCCTCAGATTCTGCCATAGGTGTAATGACTTCACTTTCAAAACTTGCAAGATCACCGGATAGAGTTGGCTCTTCTTCCGGCATTTCTTGGACATCTCCTCCGCCAAGCTCTTCCTCCCGTTTTTTTCGTTGAGCTGCAATGCGCTGTTTCTGGATTTCTAACTTTTTCTTCTTCTGAGCAGCGGAGATTTTCAATCCAACAATTCCACCAATTATCAGGACTATAATAACA
>DAOVMD010000017.1 GCA_030630935.1 Candidatus Mcinerneyibacteriota bacterium
AACAGAAGTCATCCCGTCGGGACAATGACACTCGGACGTTCTCTTTTAAAGCGAGATTGCCGCGTCATTCACTTTGTTCAATTCGGACGCAAGCTAGATTTCACTTCGTTTCGATGCGCAATGACAATCTTACATTTGGATATTATCAAAGGTAAAAAGATCAGATTGCCACAACATTTTCTTCATAAACTCCGAAAATATTTCGCAATGACAAATAATGTTGCTTTTGGACAGCCACCTTGTCATTGTACATGAACGGCTTTAATAATCCTACTTCACACATTACATTATCTTCTTTTAAATTACTTGACTTTAATAATTTTATTATGTTATAATAGTATATATAAATGTTGGTATAAAAATTGTAAAGGACAACTACCTTATGGAAATTAAAAATAAAGAGAAGGTTATAAAAATTGCAAAGGATGTACTTGAATTAGAGAGTCGATCGATTAAGGATCTTCAAGCTCGACTTGATAATAGATTCATTAAATCGCTTGAGATAATATTAAATACTCCCGGTCGCATTATTCTTACAGGTATGGGTAAGTCAGGGATTCTTGGGAAAAAGATTGCTTCAACTTTTGCAAGTACCGGCACACCGGCTTTTTTCCTTCATCCTGGAGAAGGAGCCCATGGTGACCTTGGAATGTTGATGAAAGGTGATTCAATAATTGCAATTTCTTATAGTGGTGAAACCAATGAAATCAGGATGCTTCTTCCAGTAATCAAGGAACTGAACCTTCCATTTGTTCTTATTACAGGTGATGTTAATTCATCCCTTGCTAAGAGTGCAGATGTCATTCTTGATATTCACATTGAAAAAGAAGCTTCTCCATTTGGCTTAATTCCTACTTGCAGCATTGCTGCAACCCTTGGAATTGGTGATGCATTGGCTATTTCTCTTCTTCATTTAAAAGGATTTAAGAAGGAGGACTTTGCAGTAATTCACCCCAGCGGGACATTAGGTTATATTTTAAATTTAAAAATTTCAGATTTTATGCATAGTGGAGATGATATTCCAATTATTTCAGAGACTTTTTCATTAAAAGAGGCGCTATTTGAGATCACACGTAAGGGTTTCGGATTTACTTTAGTAGGCGAAAAAGCTGATATAAAGGGTATTATTACAGACGGAGATATTAGGAGACTCTTAGAGAAGAATGAAAACATTTTAAGTCTTAGTTCCGGTGAGGTTATGACTAAAAATCCGAAGACCATTCTATTTAACAGGACAATTTCGGATTCAATTGAATTAATGGAGAAGTTTTCAATTACATCATTAATAGTAACCGGTACAAACAAAGAGTTATTGGGAATTGTTCATTTACATGATCTTTTAGGTCGGGGGAAAATAAAAATAGGATTTAGTAATGAGACCTAAATTTGCAAAAATCAAATTATTACTTTTAGATGTTGATGGTGTTTTAACAGATGGTAAGATTTATATGGGTACCGAAGGCGAATTATTTAAAGCGTTCAATGCCCGTGATGGTCTTGCAATAAAAATTGCGATAAAGAACGGACTTGAAATTGGTCTTTTATCCGGGAGATATTCCAAAATCACCGAGAATCGCGCGACAGAACTAGGTATAGAAAGAGTTTATTTAGGGTATAAGAATAAATTAGAGGTTTTTAAGAAATTAATTGAGGAGGAGGAATATAAGGTTGAGGAGATTGCTTTTTGCGGTGATGATATAATTGATATTCCCATTCTTAAGAAAGTTGGGGTACCAATTTCTGTTGCCAATGCCGCTGAAGAAGTTAAGCGTGTTTCAGATTTTATTTCAGGCAGTAAAGGTGGTGAGGGAGCTGTGTATGAGATAATTAAAACCATCTTAACAGCGAAGAATATCTGGGAAGATGCAGTCGAGAATTTTATTAAGAATCTTTTAGAGTAAGAATGTTAAGAAGCTTGAAAAAGAGATTAAAAAAAGAATCAGCATATTACCTCATGCTTTTTTTAATATATATAGGCTCTTTAATTCCACGGAGTTTGGTATTACCACTTGGAAAATTAATAGGTTTTGCTGCTTATAAACTTCTACCTAAGCCACGACGTAAGGCACTAAAGAATTTAAATTCTGCTATTGGAATGAAATTTAATGCTGAAGAAATCCATGAAATATGTAGAAGGAATTTCGAACATTGGGCAATTTCGCTATTTGAAGTGATTGGTTTGTTAAAAGTTAAAACAGTGCAGGACCTTAATTCAAAAGTAAAGGTGCGTAACCTGGAATTATTAAATGAATCATTGAAAGATGGAAAGGGAGTAATTCTTTTAACCCCTCATCTTGGAAATTGGGAGATTGCTGCAGCTTACTTATCGTTAATGGGCTATAAATTTGCGGTTCTTGCAAAGGAAGTCTATGATTTAAGGCTAAATAGTATACTTCTGAAGATTAGAGGTGGACGAAAAATTGTCAATATTCCAAGAGATTCCATCTTCACAGCGGTAAAGTATTTAAAAACCGGATATATTTTAGGTATTTTACCTGACCAGGCAACTAATGTAAGTGGAATTTATATTAATTTTTTCCATAAACCGGCATATACTCCGATTGGTCCTGCAAAACTTTCTATAAAAACTAAGATCCCGATGTTACTATTTTATAACTATCGAGATGCTGGAGGAAAAATCAATATTGTTTTTGATTCTATACTTGAAAATTATTCTAATGAAGAAGAATTAACCTTAAAATGGTCCAGGAAATTTGAAGAATATATCTTGAGGTTTCCTGAACAATGGGTCTGGCTGCATGATCGCTGGAAAAAGATTTAAACTTATTTTACTTTTTTCTCTTATTGTATTCATTTCATCCGGGTGTGGAGATATTGGTTTAGATGAACCATTCCGGGACGATTTAAAGGAAATAGATTATCAGATTTCTGGTTTTGAACTGAAATATTATAAATTTGGTGAATTAAGTTGGATTTTCTGTGCTGATACAGTTGTTGTCCCAATAAGTGAAGAATTTGATTCCAAAGAAGATACAAGAGTTTTTTCTATTGATAAAGGTTTTAATTCAGCAGAAGTTGTTGAGATTAGTTTTTTTAAAAATGAAAAGCTTACATCAAAGTTATATGCTGATCGAGGGGAATATTATGTTCTAAGCGGCAACCTGATTGCTGAAGGGAATGTCGTTGTCGAATCAGCTGATAAAGATAAATTGCTTACATCAAAACTATGGTGGATGGAATTTGTCGAGCAGTTCTGGACAGATCGTGAAGTTGAGATTATCAGGCTTAAAGATAACTCCAAAATTAGAGGAGTTAGATTAAAATCTGATCGCATGTTAAAAGATGTCAGAATTGATAAGCATATTGAAACAGTTATTTACAAACCAAAAGAGAAAGCAAATGAATGATAAAGCCAATATTGAGCCCAAACAACATTTAAGAACCGAAGGTCTTGTTAAGGTTTACGATAAGAGGCAAGTGGTAAGCAATGTCAGCATTGACGTATTTAGTGGTGAGGTAGTGGGGCTACTAGGACCAAATGGTGCTGGAAAAACGACAACTTTTTATATGGTGGTGGGATTAATCAAGCCTTTGTCCGGGAAAATATTTTTTAATGAGAAAGATATTACAGGTCTCCCAATGTATAAGCGTGCACAGATTGGTATTGGTTATTTACCTCAGGAATCATCAATATTCCGCAAGTTATCCGTTGAAGATAATATACTTGCGATACTTGAGATGCTTCCGTTAACAGCGCAAGAGCGAATGATTCGTCTTGAGGACTTGCTTCAGGAACTTAAAATTAATCATGTAAGGAAGAGTAAAGGTTATATGTTATCAGGCGGAGAACGCCGGAGAGCAGAGATCACTCGTACTCTGGTTACATCGCCTTCCTTTATTCTTTTAGACGAGCCATTTGCGGGTGTTGACCCGATTGCGGTTTTAGATATTCAGGATATTATTAGTGAGCTTAGGAAAAAGGGAATAGGTATATTAATTACAGACCATAATGTACGCGAGACGCTTGAGATAACAGATAGATCATATATTATGAATGAAGGTCAAATTCTTGTTTCAGGTTCAAAAGCAAAGATAATTGACGATCCTATTGCACGTAAGATTTATTTAGGTGAGAAATTTACAATGTAAGCCGGAGTTAATATGGCAAAAAAGCAGAATTTAAATTTACGCATTACTCAGAAGTTAGATCAAAGAATTGCACCCATGCTGATTCAAACTATGAAGATTCTTCAACTTTCAACTGTTGAATTAGTTGAGCATATTCAGGAGGAGTTGGAATCTAATCCGTTTATTGAGGTTATTGACACTAGGGAAGATAATGAAGAAGTCAAACCAATGAAGGAAGAGATGGAGAATAAGTTCCCGATTAATATTGATTGGATGGAAGATTACTTTCATAAATCCCAGGATATTCGTTATTTTCAACCTGATGAATATGACAGCAGCTTTTATGAGAATGTACTTACTGAAACTCCTAGTTTACAGGAGCATTTAATTTGGCAATTACGCTTGTTCACTTCTGATGACCGAATTCTCAAGATCGCAGATTTCTTAATCTGGAATATTACGGAAGACGGTTTTCTTCAAATGTCAAACTATGAAATATTGGAATATTTAAAGGCTGATGTTCCGGAAATCACGATAGAAGAGATTGAAAAGATAATTAAGTTAGTTCAGGGATTTGAACCTTATGGTATTTGTGCGAGGAATGTTCAAGAATCGCTTCAAATTCAATTGACTTTTATTGGACTTAAAGATTCTTGGGCATATCAGATTGTCGCAGAATATTATAGTTACTTAATTTCCAATAAGGTAAATGAGGTAGCAGGATTATTAAATATTACAGAAGAAGCATTGAAGAAGGCAGTTGATATAATCTCCACCCTGGAGCCTTCACCCGGCAGGGAATATACGGATGAAGCACCAACCTATGTGATCCCGGATGTAATAATTCAGAATGTAGAGAATAAATATGAAATCATTTTGAATGAAAAAGATATCCCGCCGATTCGTATTTCTCCTTTTTATAGGAAGATTTTATTTGAAAAGAAGGAAGGAAATATGAATTCTGAACAGAAGGAATATATCTATACTAAGTTAAATAATGCACTTCTTTTACTAAAGGGAATAGATCAGCGGCGGAAGACATTATGGAAGGTTACTGAAGCGATTTTCAAGATCCAAAAGAATTTTCTCAAAGAAGGCCTTTCATCTATCAAGCCTCTTACTCTTAAGGAAATTGCGGAGATGATTCAGATGCATGAAGCAACGGTAAGCCGTGTTACCAGGAATAAATATGTTCAGACACCTAAAGGAATCTACAGGTTGAAATATTTCTTTTCCAGCAAACTCCAAACAGAAGACGGAGAAGATATCTCTTCAAAAGTGGTTAAAGAGAAGATTAAAGATATAGTTTTTGATGAACGGAAGATCTCGCCTTTGAGTGACAAAAGGATTGCGGAGAAACTTAATTCCGATTTTGGAATCAAGATTTCTCGTCGAGCAATCACAAAATATCGAGAACAAATGGGGATATTAGCCTCATATTTAAGAAAGGAAAAACTTTAAATCAGGAGGAATTATGGAGATTAAGATTAATGGTAAAAACTTTGAAATTACCCCGGCAATTGGGAATTATGCAGAGAAAAGGTTTGTTAAGCTTACCAAGTACTTTGATGGTTTATTGGAGATTCATATTAATCTCATAAAGGAAGGTAAGGGCAATCATTTTGCAGCAGAGGTTAGTATTTTTGGTGATGGAGTTGTACTTCATTCTGAAGACCGTCAAGAAGACTTATATCAATCAATTGACATGGTAGTTGATAAACTTGAAAGACAGCTAAAGAAATATAAAGATAAATTAAAAGTTCGGAAGTCAAAGAGTTCATTACGCGGAGAGATGATAAAGCAAGCCTTTTCAGAGGAGGAAGAATTTACTTTTGGTAATGATAAGGTTATTTTTGTACCACTTAACACGAAACCAATGAGTACGGAAGAAGCTGTTTTACAATTAAAGAGTTCAAAGTTATTATTCTTAATGTTTCGGAACATTGATTCAAATAAGCTGAATGTGATTTACAAGAGGAACGATGACGTTTTTGCAATAATAACACCCTAACTATTTAATATGGAAACTTCAATGTTTGAATATAGAATTAATGATTTAATTGAGGAGATTAAGGAGACACTTACATTAACGCCCCTAACTCTAGCTTCAGCCCAGGAAAATCGAATTTTAACACCTGAGTTGATTCAACCTGGTTTAGCACTTGCAGGATATTTTGAGCATTTTTACACTGAGCGAATTCAAGTGTTATCCAAGATGGAAGTGTCATATTTAAATTCAATTTCAACTCATAAATTAAAGAATGTACTTCGCTTCTTTCAGGATTTTAATATTCCATGTTTAATATTAGCCGGGGGTACTGTTACTGAGAAGCGGATTATCAGGATATTCAGTAAATTTAAAATTAGTTTATTGGAATCAAATACCAACCTCGACCATACAGTTATGACATTATCTATGTTTTTACATGAGCGGTTTGCAAAATCTATCTCATTACATGGTGTTCTGATGGATGTTTTTGGAGTTGGTATTTTAATTACAGGGATGAGCGGAATAGGAAAGAGTGAATGTGCTCTTGATTTAATTGAACGTCGTCATCGTTTAATTGCTGACGACCTGGTAATTGCGAAGCAGCTTCGCGGAACCCTAGTTGGAGGTTCAATTGATAGCCCGTTAAAATTTCATTTAGAAGTCCGGGGAGTTGGGATTATAAATGTTAAGAAATTATTCGGAATATGCAGTGTTCTTTCCAAGAAACGTATTGAAACAATTGTTGAGCTGGTTGAGCCTGAAGATGCTCTTAAAGAGGACAGATCTGGGTTAACACAATTATTTAAGAAGGTTCTTGATATTAATATTCCCCTGATTCGCCTCCCAACTTCTTCAGTTAGTAATATTGCAAAAACAATTGAGGTTATTGCAATGAGGTATTTAGGTTATACAATAGAGAAGGGTAAATTAGAAAATTATAACGAGAAACTCATTGAATTGTTTGAGCAGAAGGATAAGCAATCTTAAAATATTAGGTTGATAAATGATTGGAATTATTGTTGTATCTCATGATGGAGTTGCAGAGGCAATGGTGAAATGCTGTGAAACAATTATTGGTAAATTGGATTGTCTTGAAACCATCTCATTCTTTTCTGATGAGCATTTAATTGATCTTGAGAAGAAGTTTGATGTAGCTCTTGATAATTTAAGTGCTTGTAATGGTATTTTAATTTTAATAGATATGTTTGGGGGCAGCCCATCAAATATTGCGATCAAGAAATTATCCCAGAATCCTGAAATCGAGATTATCAGTGGTTTTAATATTCCCATGCTTCTTGAACTGATCTCCCGGAGTAACCTTGGTGATGTCAAAGAACTAAAAGAGAAATTATTAAATCGCTCGAAAGCAGGGATAATCGATATTAAAGGTCTTATAAAGGAACGTTTAAAAAAATGATTATTTATCGAATAGATGATAGACTGGTTCATGGTCAGGTAATAGTAGGCTGGATAAAAAACCTGGGACTAAAATGGCTATACTTAATAGATAATGAAATAACCGAGAATCAACAGATGATAATGAGATTAACAGTTCCACAGGAAATAGAGTTTAAGATTTTAAATATTGCAAATGTAAAGGATGAAATAACTCGAGATCTCTCAGATAAACCGGGAATGATATTAGTGAAATCCCCATCGGAGATTCTTTCTCTCTTAGCAGCAGGAGTTAAAATTAAAAAAGTACATATTGGCGGATTGCATTTTAAACCTGGTCGGTCTCAATATTGTGAGTTTATCTTCCTTTCACCAAAAGAAGTAGAAGCAATTCGGGAGATTATCTCTCACGATACTGTTGTTATGGTTCAATCTTTACCTAGCCGTCGAGAGATTCCGGTTGAGAAATTAATTCAAAAATAATATATTGAGGTACTTAATGAATAAGGTATATTTTTTAATGGCTATCCATAATCACCAGCCAGTTGGTAACTTTGATCATGTGATAGAAGATTCATATAAGAAATCATACCTGCCGTTTTTAGAAGTATTAGAAAGACATCCGAAGATAAAAGTAGGTTTTCATTGTTCAGGGATTTTATATGATTGGTTTGAAAACAATCACCCTGAATACTTTAATCTTATTTCAAGACTTATAAGGAATAATCAGCTTGAACTTTTAACAGGTGGTTATTATGAACCGATTTTATCAATGATTCCGGATAGAGATAAGGTTGAACAGATAAAATTATTTACAGATTTCATCAGGCATAAATTTGGAGTTGCTCCAAAGGGTATCTGGTTGACAGAACGAGTTTGGGAACCGGGTTTTGTTCCATTTCTTACAAAGGCAAAGGTCTCCTATACGATGGTTGATGAGTATCATTTTAACGCTGCAGGAGTTTCAAGTAAGAATCTATCCGGTTATTATATTACGGAAGATAATAATGAGGCCCTTTCAATTTTTCCAATTAATAAGAAACTACGATATGCGATTCCGTTTACTCCTGTTAAGGATGTAATTTCAATATTTAAAGAAGTTGCTGAACGTGAAAAAGATGCGATCCTGGTACTCGGAGATGATGGGGAGAAATTCGGGAGCTGGCCAGGAACATTCCATTCTGTCTATGAAGAGGGTTGGCTTGAAGAGTTCTTTTCAGAACTTGAGAATAATTATGATTGGTTACAGATGGCGCATTTTTCTGAGGTTTTAGAGAACTTCCAACCCAGTGGAAGAGTCTATCTGCCATCATCAAGTTATTCTGAAATGATGGAATGGGCCTTGCCTGCGGAGGAGACTTATAATTATAAAAAATTTAGAAAATCAATTAAGAATTCAAAAGAAATGGAGTACGGTTTAAAATTTATCACTGGAGGTTTCTGGAGAAATTTCTTAATTAAATACCCAGAATCTAATCAAATGCAGAAGAAAGCAAGTTACATCAGCAGTAAAATACCGGGGACATCCTCTACTACAATAAAGAAAGAGTTATTTATGGGAGAATGCAACTGTCCATATTGGCACGGGGTCTTTGGTGGTTTATACTTACCTCATTTAAGAAGTGCAAACTATGAGCATCTTATTAAAGCTGAATATATGGCTGATCTAAAAAGGATCAAGAATAAAAAGCAGTGGTTAAAACGAAGGATTTTAGATTTTGATTGTGATGGACATAACGAGATTCTCCTTGAGAACTCAAAGATGAATCTTTATATTTCACCAGCCTATGGCGGAAGTATATTTGAACTCGATTTAAAAGGAGATAAATATTTTAACCTGATAAATACAATTTCTAGAAAATTAGAAGGCTACCATTTTCAAGTTAAAGAATTAGCAGCTGCGGATAATACGGAAGTCACATCAATTCATGATAAAATTAAAGCGAAAGAAACCGGTCTTGACGATTATCTTCATTATGATTGGTATTTACGCCGGTCTCTTTTAGATCATATTTGTGCACTCGATACTGAAATCGGGAATTTTAAAAATTCTGAACACTGGGAGCTTGGAGACTTTATTAAGGAACCTTATAAGTTTGAAGTTAAGAAAGGTAAAAATTATTATAGAGTTCAAATGAGAAGATTGGGTAACCTCTGGCTTACTGACAGGAATATCCCCTGGCAAATTACTAAAACAGTCGATTTCTTCGCAAATTCCCGCGATATAATTGTAAAATATGAAATTGTTAATCTTTCTTCAAGTGATTTTGAGTTTATCTTTGGTTCCGAATTTAATTTTTCACTCATAACAGGGGATAGCCCCGGTAAATATATTTATTCAGGGAATGATTTAAATAGAATTGCAAGTTTATCTCAAGCGGGTACGGTTAATTCATTGAATCGTTTTGGAATCCTTGACAATGATCTGGGCATTCAGATTGATTTTAGCTTAAAGGAAGAAATGAACTTGTGGTATTTTCCGATTGAAACCGTTTCACAATCCGAAAATGGGTTTGAACGGGTTTATCAGGAAACTTGCATTTTAATAAATAAACAAATGCATCTTCAAGCAGGAGCAACAGCAAATATAAATTTTAATTTTAACCTGAAAACATTTTGAGATCAAATGATTTTTAAAGTTCTCCTTGCGGGATTAATATCAGGATTATTTCAACTTGATCAAACGGGAGCATTTCAATTTATGCTTTCAAGGTCAATTATTAGTTCCACTATTCTCGGTTGGGTTTTAGGCAGCATAATTGGTCAACCGGAATTAGGATTGAGGTATGGTTTCTTGTTTGGGATTTTCTTTGATCTAATTTGGCTTTTCAGATTACCAATTGGTGCATCCACTCCACCTGATTATCAGATAGGTTCAAGCGTGGCAATCTCAAGCCTTATCCTGGGAATTAGTTTCTTCAACCCAAAGTTTATTTATATTTATGTATTCATCTGTTTAGTAATGGGTTTTGTATCAGGATACATTGGGGCATGGTTTGATGTTATTATTAGAAGATTAAATATCAATATATCCCGAATGAGCAGATATTATTGGAATAAAGGAAAATTTCTAAAATTTAAATCCTTAATGCTATTGGGACTATTTAACTCTTTTGTAAAAGCTTTTTTAATAACGATTGTATTTTTATTTCTAATCCTTATTCTAAACCCCATTCTAAATTTTATCTTTGAAAATATTCCCGGTTTCATTGTTGAAGGATTTGCAATTGTAATATTTTTTATACCGGCATTAGGTTTAATAGTTGTAATAAACCATATAATTAAAGAGAGTACATGGAAAGTCCTTGGCTTAGGTATTGTTACAGGCGCAATTATCTTCTCTTACTTGAAAGATTTTCATGTGTTTGGTTTCTTAATTATATTATTTTTCTGTATAATCATTTGGGTTAATGTTTTAAAAAAAGAGAAAGTATGACAATTAGGAAGATTGATATATTCCGAACAGGATTAAGAACATTTTTTATTCAATCTCTTTGGAATTATGAAAGCTTGCTCGCTTATGGCATCGCTTTTTCTATTTTACCAATCTTAATTAAACTATATTCAAAACGGGATATAATACGAAAAGGAAGAGAGTATCTTTCATACTTTAATTCTCAACCTTATCTTGCTGCCTTTATCCTGGGTATGCTGATAAAATTAGAAGAGGATGCAGTAGAAAACTCAATCAATAATAACTCAAAAATCAGTTCTGTAAAAGCCAGTTATATGGGACCACTCGCAGCAATGGGGGATTCTTTTTTCTGGTGGTGCCTTAAGCCGGCAACCTTAATTATTACAATCTTCCTTGTTATGTATTTTAATGATTTCTCTAACGCACTTTTCCTTCTGTCCTTTTTCTTAATATTTTTTAATGCTTTTCATCTTTATTATAGATTTGGAAGTATTAGTTTCGGTTATAAATATGGAGAGGATGGGTTGAAGTTTTTTCAAAAATTTAATATGAATTTATTTCAAAAAGTAATGTTCCAGATTACATTTTTTCTTTTAGGTATTTCTATTACAATGCTTGTATTGAAATTCCCATTTCCAAAACTAGTAGAGAATATTGAGATATTTAAACATATTGAATTTCAGATTTTCTATGGTATCTCGGTAATATTTTTATTCTTTATATATAAGTTGAAACGTTCTCCCTTATTGTTAATTTTAACAACTTTAATTATTATATTTATATTTTCATTTTTAAAAGAGAAGAACCTGGTATTTTTAAGGATAAATTAAATGAAAGAAGAAACGATTATAATAAAAAATGAATTAGGTTTACATGCCCGTCCAGCTGCGATGTTAGTTAAGCTCTCAACTTCATTCGACTCAGAAGTTGAGTTGGAAGTGAATGAGATAAAAGTAAATGCAAAAAGTATAATGGGCGTTCTGATGTTGGGCGCTAATCAAGGAACCGAAGTTATAATAAGAGCAAATGGTGATGACGAAGAACAAGCATTAAAAGAAATTAAACAATTATTTGAAGATGGCTTTGGGGAAAAATAAAAGGAGATAATAATATGGATTTTGAAATTTTAAAGAACTCAGATGTTCGTTATGGATTGGGAGTTTCTCCTGGGATTGCGATCGGAAGTGTTTTTATTTATGGGAAACCATTTTTTAAAATTTCATTGCGGAAGATAACAGATGAAAATATCACGGCAGAGATTGCTCGATTTCATCTTGCTCTAAAGCAAGCGAAAGAAGATATTTTAAAAATCAAGGGCAAGGTTTCAACCGATTTGGGGGAAAAGTATGCGTTTATTTTTGAAGCACATTCTTTAATTCTTGAAGACCCCAAAATTATTGATAACACAGAGAAGATAATACGGGAAAATAATTCTTGTGCAGAATATGCTTTTGAGAAAGTTTTAAATGGGATTTTAAAAACGATTGAATTTCTCGATAACGATTATTTAGCAGAACGTGTGATTGACATAAAGGATGTTGGACAGAAGGTTTTAAATTATTTACTCGAGACAGATATTCCCAATACACTTAGCGAATTACGTATTAGTGCTTTAATCGTTGCGAGAGATCTTATGCCGGGAGATACAGCTTCTCTTGAAAAGGAGAAGGTAAAAGGTTTAGTAACAGAACTTGGAAGCTATACATCGCATACCGCAATTATAGCGAGAGCAATGGAGATTCCTGCAGTTGTAGGTGTTAAGAACATTAGTACATCACTGCAGTTTGGGGACAAAATTATTCTTGATGGGAAGAAAGGTTTAGTAATTGTAAACCCATCCGATGAAGTTATCAAACACTATGAAAACCTTCAAAAGAAACATTTAGAGAAGAAAAAGTATCTTCTTTCCTTTACAAAACTTCCACAAAAAACAGTAGATAATAAAACAATTCATCTTCGTGCAAATATTGAATCTGTAGATGAATTGAAACTTCTTGCCGAATATGGTGCTCACGGGATTGGACTTTTTAGAACAGAATATTTATTTGCCAGGGGCAGGAAATTTCCGTCAGAAGAAACTCAATTTGAAGTATATAAAAAGACTGCTCAACTGAGTAAGGATTATTCTTCTATAATTAGAACATTGGATATTGGCGGTGATAAAATTGATATAATCGAAGGTATGCCGCAGGAGAAGAATCCATTCCTCGGGTGGCGAGCGATTAGATTCTGCCTTACAAATACGGATATCTTTAAAACTCAATTAAGAGCAATTTTACGTGCCAGTGCATTTGGTAATTTAAAGATAATGTTTCCAATGATTTCAAGTATTGAGGAGATGACAACTGCCAAAGTAATTATTAAGGAAGTAATGAAAGATCTTTCTGAATCCGGAATTGAATATGATGCAAACATTCCTATCGGAACAATGATTGAGATTCCATCAGCGGTTTTAATAGCTGAATCATTGGCAAAGGTCTCCGATTTCTTTTCAATCGGAACAAATGACTTAATTCAATATACACTTGCTGTGGATAGAGGAAATGAGAGAGTGTCCTATTTATATAATTATCTGCATCCCGCAGTTTTAAAATTGATTAAACAAACTATTGAAGTTGGTAAGAAAACAAAAACGCCTGTTAGTGTTTGTGGTGAAATGGCCGGCGATCCCGTTGGTGCTCTTTTACTCATTGGATTCGGAGTGAGAGATTTAAGTTTAAATCCATTTGCAATTCCTATAATTAAGGAAATTATAAAAAATGTAAATTCCGTTGAACTGGAAAAACTAATACAGAACATTACCGATTTTGAGAGTACTGAGGAGATTGAAGGATTTGTCAGATCGAAATTAAAAGACTACTTTAAAATGATTGATTGATGGTTTAAATATGGAAAAAGATTACCTAAAAAAAAGATTCAGCTTTTATCTGCTGCCGACATTGTTTACATTTGGAAATATGTTCTGCGGATTTTATTCAATAATTCTATCTCTCAACCAAAAAACAATGATTGCTGCAAAATTAATTTTATTAGGAATTGTTTTTGACATTTTAGATGGCCGGGTAGCAAGATTGATAAAAAAGGAGAGTGAGTTTGGAATAGAAATAGATTCGATGGCTGACTTGACAACCTTTTGTATTGCCCCCGCAATACTTTTATACTCCGGGTTTTCAACTTTAATCTTTAAGGCCAATGCTCCCAATTGGATGTTGATGCTGGTTTTTTTATTAGTAGTTGGTGGGGCATTGAGATTAGTGAGATTTAACATTAAGAAATATGGAGTTCTGCTGCAAACTACAAAAAAAAGATTTAAAAAGAGTAAAAAAAGTAATTTTGACGGATTACCGACTCCGGCTGCAGCTGGTTTTATTGCATCTTTTTTTATTGCATCATTTTCATTTGACTCAACATCCCTGTTCCTGAAAACAATTCCGGTTATCATCGTTTTTATATCATACTTGATGGTTAGTAATATTGAATATCCTTCATTTAAAGAAATTGATGTGCATGACAGGAAACCATTTGGGTTTATAGTTATTCTTATCTTCATGGTGGTTTTATTTTCATTCTTTGAAAATCGTTGGTTATTACTTTTCCTGATGATATTAGGCTATATTCTGTTTGGAGTCTTAAGAGAATGGGTTTATTTTATTTCATCCTTCTTTATTAAAGATGACAAACCGGATAATGAAAAGAGAAATTATATTTTATAATATAGGTTAATAATGACTGGTAATATAATCGAGGTGATATTACAACCTCTTTCAAATATTTTATTCTACTTTGTAATACTTTCATATTTCATTACATTCTTATTTACTGTTTTATTTATGATCTCAAAAAAAATATTCTTAGGGGAGATTTCAAATATATTCTTTATTATATCTGCAATACTTCATATTATCCTGGTGGTGTTATATCTTTTCAAAGGCGGTTTATTTATTTTTGATTCATTATTTAAGGTTTTGTTAATTGTATCGGCTGTTATTGTTGTGATATACATTTTTATTGAGCTCTTCTACAAAATTAAGATGGGTGGAATATTTATTCTAATGTTTATTCTTGCCGCTTTACTAATCTTGCTGGTTAAACCGGAAATAACATTTAAATTAACTCCCGAAATCTCTATCTTTAATTCAGTCTTTTATATTCTGCTAATGCTTGGATACTTCATTTTTATTGGAAGTTATATTAATAGCTTTTCAATTTATATCGCTGCTATTGCATACCCGCATATAATTAAAGAAAATATAGAAATATATCTGAAAGCTGCAAAACGATTTGATATCCTTGCAGGATATGGGTTAGGAATTTCAATCCTGTCAAGATTTATCATCTTTAATCAAATAGAAATTGTTTTTGTCTGGAAATCAATTATAATTCAATCCCTCTCTGTAATTTTGGGGATTATTATAATAAGGTCTGTAAGCCTTTATAAAAAATTACAAAATAAAAAAATTCTCCTCAGATTTTATAAAATTTTAGGAATGATATTCTGGGCTGCAATATTGTTCCTGAATAATGTGATTATTTAATTCGATTTTGGGGACAGGGTTAACATTTTGTTTCAGTATTATGTTTACTTCAGAATTATAGCATCAAGAAAATCTCTGGTTTTTTGATGTAAAGGAATTTATTCCTTTTATATCTCGTAGACCCGGGTATTATATATCTTACCATCATCCGGGACTTTAGTCCCTAGTTTAATCCCATTTATGGGATTATTTATCTCCATAATAGGAATAAGTTCCTTTGTTATTTTGGGAATTAGTGAACCATGTCTAAAGACATGGCCTACGAGATATAGGAGCAATAAATTGCTTTGTAATGATTTTAGTTTCATTCGGGAGGATTAAATTCTTAAGGTCAGGGTCAAGGTCCTTGACCCCTACATTGTTTGGCAAATAATTCTTTTGTTTTTGATTGAATACATAAAATAAAAAAATGCTTGACATTTGAAAAAAACCGTGATATACTCACAGTTCTAAATTAGAACCATTCTAAAACAGGAGACAGAATGAAAGATTATAAAAGATGGGTTTTAAAAGATTCGGAGTTGGAGGAATTGACCACGGTTAAAGTAAGGGATCTGATAGAGCAGTGTTTTTATGATGCACAAAAAGAGATTTATATTATTTCAAAGAAGCGTCTTAATGTTCCGTTTGACGATGATAAGGTTCGTCAGAGTATCAAGGCGACAATACGTTTAGCAATAAATCATGTTAATGGAGATGTGGATAATCCGAGTAAAGAGACCTTATATGAGGTATTGAACATTTTGGAGCAGAAAGCTAGTGTTATGTATTCTAATTACCTTGACAGCGGATTGTATCGTAAATAGATTGCCGTTATGTTTTACTTCTATTATAATAGGCAAAATTAAAA
>DAOVMD010000162.1 GCA_030630935.1 Candidatus Mcinerneyibacteriota bacterium
AACCGCCTTAATATCATATTGCTGATTATAATAAACCAGGTAGCTCGCATTGAAATTTAAAATTGTCAATGTATCAAGCAGCAAGTTTGTTTGAATATTGAATTTCTTTTCCAAAGTCGGAACATGAAATGAAGTTGTATCATTCTCAATCTCAAACAAAAACTGTCTTGGATTTGTTGCAAAGTCATAAGCAAACTTTGCAACTGCCGGGCTAACTTCATCCCCAGCAGCAGCAGGTTCAGGAAAAACTAAACCTAATAATAAAAATATAACAAATATAAATAAAACGTTTTTAAAATACTTATTCATTAAAGACCCCCTGGCCGAATTAGAATATATACATTACAAGGATAATTCCTATATCACCAATCACAACCATATCAATATCCCCATACAAAAATGAATCTGATGAAAGAATAATTTCACCTGCAGACGTTGAAATGAATGAGAACATATCACCTGAGGTTGCAAAGTCTTTAACACTGATTATTTTACCATCATTATTGATCAAGTAAGTTCTAATGATAATTACATCTACCTGATGTGCAGGGTCACCATAGAAACCCGGGTCATATAATGGTAGTTCACCATAAGAATAAAACTGGTCGGGATCACTAACCTGGCTAAGCTCGTAATCATCAAAGCTGCCGTCTCTCTCAACTCCATTCACAAAGAATGTTTCGTCAAAATCATCAGTTGCAGGGTTATAAGTACCTAACCATCTTAGCTTATCTCCATTCCCATCTTTAATAGTACCCATTGTAACATCTTTGGAATCAAGATGAAAACTTGCATCAACTGAATCGAAGAACTCTCCCCAATCACCAAGATTAGAAGGTAATTTCTGGTTATAAGTCATCTTCCAGTCAAGGTATGTAAGACCATCATCACGCTTCGTAATATTAATAATCTGGTACGATGCATCACCGGGTCTTGAGAAAATCTGCTCTACCCGAACAGGATTACCATGAACATCCTTTAAGGTTCGACCGGTTACAAAATCATCTGATTTCTTCTCGAGAATATCTGACTTATCCTGACCAAGCTGATCACGTTCAAAAGCCATTTCTCTTTTTAATCGGTTCTTAACTACAGAACTACCGGTGGTTGTGGTCACTTTAAATGGAAGTCCGGAGAAAAATTTGTTCTTATCTGAATTGGTGGCATTTCTAATTTGACCAAAACCTGAACTTAAAATATCTAAAATTTGACCTGCATTAACAATCTTCTCCTCATCAAATCCAATCTTCTTGACCCAGACAGAACCTTCAACTGTATATACATAAGTCTCACCATCTTCTACTACTACAAAAAACCTGGTACCTCTTACTCCGGCAACTGCATTGGGAGTCTTAACTTTCGTATCATCGCCCTTCTTAATCTGCATAAAAACTTTGCCCGATTCAACTTTGAACGATGACTTGCTCTCTTTACCAACTTCTTCAATTTTTAGAACAGTATTCTGGGCAATCTTTATCTTGTTCTCTTTTGGGAACTCTAATTCAACATTGGAGAACTTACCTGTTTTAAGAGAATCCTCATTATCAAGTTCAGTTCCGATCTTGGCATCCTGCCATTCTTCTGAGCCGGACTTCTGGAACTTTACGGTTCCTGTTAAAAAAGTCACTTTTGCCTTCGCGAACACCTCACTCGCAGAAAATGTAATCAGAATAATCACTAACAAAGTCGTTAAAAAACCTAACCTTACTTTTCTCATAAGTTCCTCCTTATGTTTACTAGTATTAAAATAGTATAGCATATAATAATATAAAAGTCAAGTAAACTACAAGGGAAAATCGCTCTGTTCGATGTGTAATGAGAAGTAATAATGAACAATAACTCTTGAACATTTAAACTATCTCAATTCTTGCACACTTAAACATTTATCAACATTTTAACTATTAAACTATCGTCACAGGTTTAACATTTGAACTCGTTTAACTCTTCAACTATTTATCTATCTCAACTCCCGCACATTTGAACACATGCAAAGCAGGCTAAAGCAACTCTGTTGCTTTAGCAGAGAGTAGAAAGTTGAGAACTGAGAACAGAAAAATAAAATTCTTTTGATCTCATAGGTACATTTGTACTGGAGCTTAACTCCTTTTATTTAACACTTCAACTATTGAACTATCTTAACATCTGCACATTTAAACGTTTTATTAGCACTTAAACTATTGAACCATAGACATGCCATGGCATGTCTCTACAATAACATTTAAACGTTTTTTTTAACACTTCAACTATTTAACTATCTCAACTCCCGCACATTTGAACACATGCAAAGCATGCCTTTATAACACTTGAACTATTGAACGCATGCGAAGCATGCATTAAACATTTGAACACTTAAACTATCATGAACTTTCAGTTCATGTTTTTCACCTTGACAAAATATTGAATTTTTAGTATAATTCATACAAACCAAGGAGAATTCCTAATATGCATTGTGAACATTGTGGAGCCCCGGTTGAGATAAATGAAATTACCGGGATTGCAAAGTGTAAATATTGTGGAACTGTTTATGATCTTACAGGTGGAAAAGTTGATTTCAAGAATATTCTAAAACTACTTGAACAAATCAGGTATTACAGGAATAAAGGAATACTACCGGAATCAAAAGTAAAAATTGTTAATGGCCGGATTATAGATAGTGATGAATTTATCCAGGACGGAAAACCTCCATATTCCTGTATGAAATGTCAAAGAAAATTCAA
The DNA here is from genome assembly GCA_030630935.1 of Candidatus Mcinerneyibacteriota bacterium. Classification (GTDB taxonomy): domain Bacteria; phylum AUK180; class AUK180; order JAQVHJ01; family JAQVHJ01; genus DAOVMD01. The sequence goes on from DAOVMD010000162.1 coordinate 2,718, forward strand.
TCTGGATAAAATAGTCAGGCACATGTTTTCCAGTCACCAGGAATTATGCGACTCGAAAGATATTATACCGTACTTAAGAAATCATCCTGAACTAATATTTTATCTGGAAGTATTTATCCAGGAATTGGAGCAGCGTGAAACAGATAAACATGAGCTTGAAAAGCGGTTGGAAGAAAAAGAAAAAGGAACCGTATCATCAGATAAATCTTTAGGAAAATATTTTTTTAACTATGCCGTAAATACTATCTCACAACTCCTCTTTAAGATATTTTTATTCTTGTTTGCATTTGCTGTAATTGCAGGAGTGTTAATTTATTTGATTCATTATTTCACAAAGTAAAGGAGTTTATTTTGAAAGGAATGTTCAAAACAATATTTAACTCTGTTCACATGAGCATTGTTGTAGTAGATAAAAAATTTATTATTCATCAATGGAATAAAGAGACAGAATCAATGTATGGAATCACATCAAAGCAAGTTTTGGGAAAGAACCTGGTTGATTTATTCCCGGATTTAAAAAGAATCAAGCTGGATAATTATATAAAATCAGTTTTTGAAACCGGTAAAAAGTGTGAGATCAAGGAGAAATTTCGAAAAACACTATTAAGGGGAGATCTCTATATAGATTATTTTATCTCTCCTATCATGGTTGATAATAAGATTAAATATGTTTCAGTTGCTTCAAAGGAAGTAACTGAAAGGGTTCGCCTGCGTCATAATTTACAGGAGAAAAATGAAAGGTTAAATATTCTTTATGATATCGCAAAGACCCTCTTCTCTACATTGAATCTTGAAGAGGTGCTGTTCTTGATTCTGACTGGTATTACTAATCCTAAGATGGAAGGATTTAATAGAGCGGCACTGTTTCAATTGGATAAAACTTCCCAGGGTCGAATATTCACCGGGATTATGGGTGTGGGAAAAAAGTCCGGGAATGAAGCACATAAGCTCTGGAAAAAATTATTAAATAATCCCAGGTATTTTGAGAAATTCTCTATTGCTTACAATAATTTCATGGAGAATCAAAATCCAACGTTCAACAGCTTTGTTCAAGGTCTTGGTTTTTTTCAAAAAGACCTTAAAAGGAACTCAAGATTACGGGGAATTACTTATTTTAAAGTCGGGAGAAAGAAAAATAAACCTCCAAAAATTTTATTGGATTTCTTTAATATTAAAGAGTTTGTTTTAGTTCCAATCTATATAGAGAAGGAATTATTCGGGATAATATATGTTGATAATTACAAATCGAAAAGGGAATTTGATAAATCGGATATTGAATTTCTTGAACTCAGTACAAACCTTGCAAGCATGGCAATTCAACTATCAAAGAAATACGAAGAGACCTATGAATCAACAATCAGAGATTCCCTGACAAAACTATTTAATCATAGAAGATTTTATTCAATTTTAAAAGAACAAACGACATTAGCAAAGGAAAGTAAAGGAAAATTAGCAATTGTAATGCTTGACTTGGATTATTTTAAAAAATATAACGATACATTTGGACATATTGAAGGGGATCAGGTACTAAGAGATGTATCGTCTATTATCCTCAGTAAAGTCAGGAATATCGATTTTGCTGCACGATACGGCGGAGAGGAGTTTGCTCTGATCCTGCCAAGTGTCGATAAAGATGAAGCCATGAATATTGCTGAGAGAATTCGAGAAGCAGTTCAGGAACATGAATTCAAGAAGTCAAAAGAAATTACATGGGGTCGGGTTACAATCAGCGGGGGAATCGCAACTTATCCGGAGGATTCAAAGAAGTTTATTGAGCTGGTAAAAATAGCTGACGAAATGCTATATAAAGCAAAATCCAAAGGTAGAAATAAAATACTGACAACTAAAAAATAAAATTTGCTATGCCTGATAATTTTGAAATTTTCTTCAGTAAAAGTTTATATGAAAAAGTCTTTGAAGAAATAATTCCAAACGCTAAGAAGTTTCTCTGGATTGCAACTGCAAATCTAAAGAACCTTCATATTAATCGTGGGAGAAAATTCAGACCATTTCTTGAATTGATTCATGAAAAAATAACAGAACATGTAAACGTTCGGATTCTTCATTCATCAAAACCATCAAAGAGTTTCAGGGAAGAATTAAAATTATTTAATGATGATATTGATTATGGACTTGAACTATTCTGCTGCCCGAGAAATCATATGAAAATCGTTCTTGCAGATAATGAAATTATGTATCTTGGAAGTGGAAATATAACCGGAGCGGGACTGGGTTTAAAAAGTGACACTAAACGAAATTTTGAGGTTGGTTTAATAACTGAAGATCCTAAAATAATTAAACAGGTTGCAGAATATTTTGATGAGATTTGGATGGGTAAATTCTGCTCAAAATGCAAACGAAAAGATATTTGCCCTGCACCGATAATAGAGTAAGAAGAGGGCAATCTGTATTTTACAACAGCAGAATGTCATTGTCCCGACATGTCGGGATGACTTCCGTTACACTCCAGCCACGCGCTAAAGCAAAAATCGGCAATCTATTCTTTAAAAGAATTTCAGAGTCTTATTGAGAGGAGCAAAGCGATGCTGGGAATCAATTCTTTTGTCTTTAAAATGTAACACAAGCATCTTACCTGTTTTCTTTCTTTTCTCAGGCTGGAAGCTTTAATTACTTTATCATGAGTAAAATTTTTATTGTTTTCATACTCGATTCATTCGGGAGGATTAAATTCATTCAATCAGGGTTAAGGCCCTTAACCCCTACTTTGTTTGAAGTAAAATTCTTTGGTTTTGAATGAATACATTTTCATAAGAATCGTAAACGATTCAGATTGCCGCAGTCGCTTCGCTAGTTCCTTCGCTTCGCTCTGGATAAACTCCATGACAAATAAACGGCTATCTATAAAACAACTGTTCTCTGATATCTGCTCTCTGATATCTTTTCTCTATTTTCTGATATCTGCTCTCAACAGCAAAGCTGTTTCAATTACCCGCCTGAGATCAAATGGATTACATCTACCTTTGAATTATTTTTAATGATAAATTTCGAGTATTCATTTTTCTTGATGAGTTTACCATTAGCTTTTACAACTATCATTGGGAATGTAAAATGCATCCGTTTCAGTAGTAATTTTATCGTTTCATTTTCAATGAAATCTACTTCTTTATTATTAACTGTGATTGGCATCGTTTCCATCCAAAATAATCTTTATTGCAATATCTGCTTCCCAGTTAGCCATAATACTGACTCTTGGAGCGAGTAGAAGCCCTTCATCACTAGAAGGAGCTTCGGGATTGTACACAATATAAAGATTTCCAAGTTGCTTTGTAAATATCGTATCTGAATTCCCATAACCAGCAGCTCCGGAAGCGGCAATCAGGGGAATATGGTGCAGGATTGAATGAACTTCTTCAATGAACTGAGCTTTTATCTCAGCAGTATCAAGTGCTTCAATTACAATATCTGCATTCTTAAAGAGATCTGACATCGAACCAGGTTCCAGTTTTATTTTATGAAGCTCAAGATTTATCTCCGGGTTAATTCGGAGAAGGTTTTCCTGAAGTGCTTCGGTCTTGAATTTACCAACCTGATCCTGAAAGTAATATTGTCTATTGAGATTTGTTTTTTCAATTTTATCAAAATCAACTAAAATTAATTTCCCGATGCCAACACGAGTAAGGGAGGCTGCGGAGTTAGACCCCAATCCGCCCAAACCTGCAATCCCGATGCATGCAAGTTTTAACTTTTCTTTTATATTATCCGGATAATTAGTCTCAAGGTTCACCATTTCTCCCAGTATTTAGGGTCATCAGATGGAGGTTTATCTTCACCTGTATATTTACCGATCCAAATATTAAATCCTGCTTTTTCGTCTTGATCAATTTTTTCCTGGAGCATTTTCAGCATATCTTTATTATCACCAAAACCAAGTGCTTTCATTTTCTGTGGAGTTGGAACACCGTTCTGAGTCCAACCGCGTCGGTGATAAACTGCATCTGCAAGTTTCTGGTATTGATTCTGCCTGTGGTCATATAATAATTTCATCTTTTCTTCAATTGGCATCTTCTCAACTTCTTCCAGGTCTTTATTTAAAATTTCTGAAAGCTGCTTATTATAACGGTCTTGTCTTGAGATATATTCCATCTCAGTTACAGGTCCCATTGACCGGTAAGGTATCCAATCATCTTTTCTTCGGCCTCGGCCCAGCCAAACAGCCATTGCTCTCTGCCAGTTATAACATCTCTCGCTCTGGAGAATTAATTCTTCCTTATCAATTCCCCAACC